>JASEGU010000007.1:45983-56636 GCA_030017835.1 Actinomycetota bacterium
ACCCGCTTGCAGATGAGCCTGTTCGACGTCGACGAGCGGGGGCGTCAAATCAAGGGTTGGACGAATAAGCTGATTTGGGGCGATAACAAGCTCATCCTTTCATCGCTAAAGAACGGCCCCTTAAGAGAAGAGATAGAGGCTCAAGGGGGACTAAAGCTCATCTATATCGACCCCCCTTTTGACGTGGGAGCCGATTTCTCCATGGATATCGAGATTGGGGGCGATACCTTCACCAAAAGACCAAACATACTGGAAGAGATCGCCTACCGCGACACTTGGGGGAAAGGGGCGGACAGCTTTATCGCAATGATCTACGAACGGCTGGTGTTGATGCGGGATTTGCTGGCCGATGATGGGAGTATCTATGTGCATTGTGATTATCGGGTGGATAGTCTTATTCGGTTGGTGATGGATGAGATATTCGGCAAAAGTCAAATTATAAACGAAATCGTTTGGTGGTATAAACGATGGACCGGGACCTCTCGGACATATCAGAGGATGCATGACACGATTCTCTTCTATTCGAAGTCTGATCAGTATATTTTTAACCAACTATTTCAACCTTTGGCTACATCAACCGCCTCAGTTCACGGTCATACGCGTCGAATTAATGTTAAGGATGAGGAAGGCAAGCTTATTACTATCAAAACGGATGAAACCTCCAAAGGCGTACAACTTCACGATGTTTGGGAAGTACCATTTGTAGTTGCGCACTCACAGGAACAAGTTGGCTATCCAACCCAGAAACCGATAGAGCTGATGGGGCGGATTATAGATGCCTCAACAAACCCTGGTGACTTGGTTGCTGATTTTTTTTGTGGAAGTGGTAGTTTTTTAGCTGCTGCTGAAGGGTTGAGGTCACGAAAGGATGGCAAAAGAACTGAGTATTTTGCTACTGATGGAAGAAAGTGGATCGCAAGCGACCTGGGTAAGTTCGCCATCCACACCACCCGCAAGCGACTGATCGGTGTACAGCGCAGCCTTAAATCCGACGGCAAGGACTACCGCGCTTTTGAGATCCTCAACCTTGGTAAATACGAGCGGGCCCATTACATCGGCATTAACCCCGATCTTAGAAAAGAGGAGCAAGAGAAGCAATTGGCCGAAAAGGAAGCCGCTTTTATCGACCTAATCCTCAAGGCCTACCGGGCTGAAAAGACTGATGGGTTTACAACCTTCCACGGGAAGAAGGCCGGCCGGTTGGTATCCGTCGGGCCGGTCAACTTGCCGGTGACCCGCCTCTTCGTGGAAGAGGTCATCTTGGAATGCCGCAAAAAACATATCAGCCGGGTCGATATTTTGGGTTTTGAGTTCGAGATGGGGTTATTTCCCAATGTGCTCGATGAGGCCAAGGCCAAAGGTATCGACATCGCCCCCAAGTATATACCCGCCGAGGTCTTCGACAAGCGGGCGGTCGAAAAGAACCAGGTAGTCTTCCATGATGTCTCCTTCATTGAGGTAAAACCGATTGTCAAAAAGAAGAGCGTGGCCGTGGAGCTGACCGACTACTCCGTCTTCTATACCCAAGATTCCATCGCCGGCGCGGAAGGCTCGCTCAAGGAGAAACAGAGCAAAGTGGTGGTGGAGAAGGGGCAAATCGTTAAGATAGCCAAGGACGCCAAGGGAATTGTCAGCCGCGAGGTGCTCACCAAGAGCTGGACGGACTGGGTCGATTACTGGTCGGTCGATTTCAATTTTGAGAGCAAGCGTGAGATTGTGCGATTGCAGAATCCCGACAGCAAGGAGTGGGAAGAGGTCTGGACGGGCGATTATATCTTTGAAAACGAGTGGCAATCCTTCCGCACCAAAAAGGACCGCATCCTGGAGCTGACCAGCATCTTTCGCGAATGTGAGGGCGGGCGGCGCAAACTGGCCGTGAAAGTGGTCGACATCTTCGGAAATGATACAATGAAGATTATCGAGGTTAATGTATGAAAGGATACCACAAGCAATGGCGCCGGTGAGATATCATTATGGAAAATTTCCGCCCGCAAAACTGGAGTGGGAGCGGTTGATTCCATTGCTTGGACCCGCTCATGAGGCGGTAGCGCGCTATGATGGAAGGCTTTCTGTGATTCCTAATGCACAAGTTTTACTTAGCCCACTAACGACTCAAGAAGCCGTTCTTTCAAGTAAGATCGAGGGTACACAAGCGACGATGGGAGAAGTCTTAGAATTTGAGGCAACCGGCGAAAAAGGAGTTTCCGAAGAGAGAAGACAGGATATTTGGGAAGTTTTGAATTACCGGCGAGCAATGAATCGCTCAGTTGAAATGATGGAAAAGTTGCCTCTAAGTGGAAGGATTCTTAAAGAAGCACACGAGATTTTGCTTAATAGCGTGCGAGGGCAGAACAAATTGCCGGGCGTCTACAGGAAGGGGCCGAACTGGATGGGTCCGCCCGGCTGTACCGAGGAAGAAGCTTATTTCGTCCCCATCTCAGCTGATAAATTAGATAATGCCATGAAGATTTGGGAAGAATACATTAATGATGAAAATCAACCAGATCGGCTTATTCAGCTTGCAATAGCCCACGTAGAATTCGAAGCCATTCACCCTTTCCAGGATGGTAATGGCAGGTTGGGACGTATGTTTGTCCCGCTTTTCATGACGAAGGCTCGCCTAATCCAAGGCCCCATGTTCTATATAAGCTCATATTTCGAAATAAATAGAGATGAATATTATGATCGACTCCGCGCTGTATCTAGCGATGATGATTGGACCGGTTGGTGTATCTTCTTTTTACAAGCTACTCGCTTACAGGCTGAAGAGAACACTGAGAAGATAAACGCTGTTCTAGAGCTCTACAACTCTTTGAAAATCCAGTTGCCTAATATTACACATTCTCAATATGCTATTCAGGCTTTGGAATGGATCTTTTCAAAGCCAATTTTTCGAAGCAGCTATTTTGTCAAAGAAGCGGGTATCCCGGAGGCTACGGCACGCCGGATACTTTCTGTTTTACGAAGCGAAAATATTTTATCCACACTTAAGGAAGCCAGCGGTAGGAGTTCTGCTATTTTAATGTTTCCAAAGATATTAAACATTGCAGAAGGAAGAGAGATATTTTGACACTCATTTATGACAGACGAATAAGTTTGTCTATCAAAAATAGAAAATTATGATATACAAATTAATTTGAGTTACATCGGTGAGCGTCAAAAGGTAATCAAAAAATAAATTAAAAGTTAGATAATAATAAAATTGAGGTAATTATGGCCCTGCATCCTGATTTTCCTGACTCCCCATACGAAGTGCTCGATCCGGCCACGCGCTGGTTTCCGGCCGATGAGGCCTTGCGCGCAACCAGCATGGATAAGCTAATGCCGCCGCTCGTGGCCGAACTGCGCAAAAAGGTCAAGGAGTGGCGGGGTAGCGGCTACAGCGGGGCCACCGAGACCAGCCGCTCCCTTCTAAACTGGTGGTTCAAAACTCCCCATCTTTTGCCCCAGGTGGGCGGCACAATGACTGAGTTCCAGTATTACTTTGCTCAGCGCGAGGCGCTTGAGACGATAATCTACCTTTATGACGTAGTGGGGGTCAAGGATAAATACGACCTGATGCGTTTTGACAGCTCAGGCGTTGTTTCGACGGGCATGTTTGATGAGACCTGGCGGCGGTTTGTGGTCAAGATGGCCACCGGTACGGGCAAGACCAAGGTGCTGAGCCTTATCCTTGCCTGGAGTTTTTACCATAAACTCTATGAGCCGGGCTCTAATCTGGCTCGCAATTTTCTGGTCATCGCCCCCAACATTATCGTGCTTGACCGCATCTATAAGGATTTTGCCGGTCTTAGCATCTTCTTTTCCGATCCGATAATCCCCGATAACGGCACAGATGGGCGGAACTGGCGAGATGACTTTCAACTGACTCTGCACCGCCAGGATGAGGCGCGCATAACCCGTCCCACCGGCAACATCTTTTTAACCAACATCCACCGCGTCTACGCCGGAAACGACATTCCTGCTTCGCCCGATGATGAAGACACGATGGATTATTTCCTGGGCAAACGCCCCACGGGGGCGACCACCGACTCCAAGGTGGACTTGGGCATCATCGTACGCGACATCGATGAGCTAGCTATTCTAAACGATGAAGCCCATCACATCCACGATCCACGCATGGCCTGGTTCAAATCGATAGAGGATATCCATAATCGCTTAAAGCAAAAAGGGGCCGATTTATCCTTGCAGGTTGACGTAACGGCCACGCCCAAACACAACAACGGAGCCATCTTTGTGCAGACGGTGGCCGATTATCCTCTAGTGGAGGCCATTTCACAGAACGTGGTCAAGCATCCCGTGTTGCCCGACGCGCCCAGCCGGGCTAAGCTCATCGAGCGCCAGAGCGCCAAATATACCGAGAAATATGCCGACTACATCCATCTTGGTGTAATCGAATGGCGTAAAGCCTACGGCGAGCATAAAAAAATGAGCAAGAAGGCCATCCTATTTGTTATGACCGATGACACCAAAAACTGCGATGATGTGGCCGAATATTTACAGGCCAACTACCCCGACTTGAAAGATGCGGTGCTGGTCATCCATACCAATAAAAGCGGTGAGATTTCAGAGTCCACTTCGGGTAAGGGCAAAGCCAAGCTTGAGGACTTGCGCAAGCAGGCCAACGAGATCGATGGGTTAGATAGCCCTTATAAGGCCGTGGTCTCGGTTATGGTGCTCAAAGAGGGTTGGGATGTGAAGAACGTTACCACAATTGTGGGCTTGCGCGCCTACTCGGCCAAGAGCAACATTCTGCCCGAACAGACTTTGGGTCGGGGGCTTCGCAAGATGTATCAGGGCGAGGTGGAAGAATACGTCAGCGTGGTTGGAACGAACGCCTTTATGGAGTTTGTCGAGTCGATCCAGGCCGAAGGGGTGGTCTTGGAACGCAAGGCCATGGGTGAAGGTACGCAGCCAAAGGCGCCGCTGGTGGTTGAGGTTGATAACGAGAATGTGAAGAAGGATATCGAAGCCCTCGATATTGAAATTCCGGTCATGACCCCGCGCATCTACCGCGAGTATAAGAACTTGAGCGATCTCAATCCGAGCTCATTCAAGCATCAGCGCATAGCTTTTCGGCAGTTTAGCGAGGAGGAGCAGCGGGAGATAGTTTTTAAAGATATCACCACGGGCGAGGTGACCCATACCACCACCCTCGATACGGCGGGCCTCGCAGATTACCGCAGCGTGATCGGATATTTTGCCCAGACGATCATGAAGGACTTAAGACTTTTTAGCGGTTATGATGTGCTTTACGGTAAGGTCAAATCCTTTGCGCAGGGTGAGCTGTTTGACCATGCGGTGGATCTGGAGAGCCCCAACACGCTTCGCAATCTCTCAGAACTTGTTGCCACCAAGACCATCCTTGAGACGTTCAAGAAGGAAATAAACGCCCTCACCACGGCGGACAAGGGCGACGCCGAGATCAGGGATACCACCAAGCTGCGGCAGACCCGCCCCTTTGTGGCCAAGGAGCAAGGCTATCTCGTTCCCAAAAAGAGCGTCTTTAGCCGCATCGTAGGTGACAGTCACTTCGAACTGCTCTTTGCCCGCTTTTTGGAAGACTGCGCTGATGTGGTCTCATACGGAAAGAATTATTTTCAGGTCAATTTCAAACTGGACTACGTGAACGGGGATGGCGGTATCTCTAATTATCATCCGGATTTTCTGGTTAAGCTGTCCGACGGGCGCATCATCGTCGTTGAGACCAAGGGCCGGGAGGACCTGGATGTGCCGCTTAAGATGGCTCGGCTACGGCAATGGTGCGAGGATATCAATCGAGTCCAAGTTGAGGTTAAGTATGATTTCGTCTATGTCGACCAAGATGGCTTCGATAAATTCAACCCCACTTCGTTTAGGCATTTATTGGATGGTTTCACGGAGTATAAAGAGAAGGGTCATTGATATCAAGTTGGCGAAAGCGCGCAAAAGAGCTTAAGACCGAAACCCATGCCCTCTATCTGGCTTATAAAGATCCCAGAGTGGCCTGGTACGCCAAGGCTTTTGCCGCCCTTGTTGTGGCCTACGCCTTCAGCCCCATCGATCTCATCCCCGACCCCATCCCGATCTTAGGATATCTGGACGATCTGATACTGGTTCCGCTGGGGATCGCCCTGGCCATCAAGATGATCCCACCGGGCGTCATGGCCGAGTGCCGAGAGAAGGCCCGGCTGCAAACCGCTGAAAAGAGGCCCAAAAATTGGACCGCTGCGCTTATAATAGTTATCATTTGGTTTGTTCTGGCTTACCTGGTGGTCCGATTCATCTATCGGGTGGCCAGAGTTAGCCTTGGAGGGTGACAATAGAAGGCTTTATCATCAAAACTAACTGGTATGTCATCACCGGCGGTCCGAGCTCGGGCAAGACCACCGTGGTCAACATGCTCAAAGAGCGGGGTTATAAGACCACGGTCGAGCATGCCCGCCACTACATCGATACCCAAAAAGTCGCCGGAAAGACGATTGAAGAGATCAAGGCGAACCAACTCGCCTTCCAAAGAGGGGTCATCAAGATGCAGATCGCCGAGGAGGAGGCGCTCTCACCTGATGAGGTGGTGTTTTTGGATCGGGCGATACCCGACGCCCTCGCTTACTACCGTTTTTTGGATCTTGCCGAGGATGATGAGCTTAAGGATGCTTTGCGCAGGTTCAGATATAAAAAGGTCTTCATCTTGGATCTTCTGCCCCTGGTCAATGATTATGCCCGCACCGAGAATGAGGCCGCCCAGAAGAAGATTCACCGCTTGCTTGTCGCCGTCTATGAGGCGCTGGGTTTTCAGGTCGTCCACGTTCCGGTGCTTCCCCCAGAGGAAAGGGTCGAGTTCATCCTAAAGAACCTGTAAAGAGGCGGGTATTTGTCGAAAGACCTCCACCCACAAAGGGCGCTCATGTACAAAATTGTACGCCCTCTTAACAAGCTTATCTTCAAGACCCTCTTTCGCCTTAAGGTTGAAGGGAGAAAAAATATCCCCAAAACTGGCCATTTCGTCGTGGTGGCAAATCACGAAAGCCTGCTTGACGGCTTCGTCTTGGCCGCGGCCATCGAGCGGCAAATTACCTTCATGGCCGCGGCCTTCCTCTTTAAAAAGCCCTTTGTGGGCTGGTTTTTGAAGCAAATCGGGGCAATACCGGTCAAGAAGGAAGGCCAGAACCTGGCCGGCCTAAAGCGCGCCCTGGGCGTCCTTGAGCGGGGCGGGGTGATCGGCATCTTCCCTGAAGGAGGAATCTTCGAAACCGATCTTTATTTTGGAGCCGCCTATTTAGCCGCCAGGAGCGGGGTGGCCTTGCTTCCCGCTTCAATAATCGGGGCGGATAAGGTGCTTCCCGTAGGTCAAAGGTGGCCAAGGTTTGTTCAAATAAGGGTTATAATCGGAGATGGCATTGCGGTGGAGAGATCGTTGAAGCCGAGTCGCAAGCTTTTGGAGGAAACGACGGAGATTTTACGATCTAACATGGATATTTTGAGGACTGAAGGAGATGTCAAAGATGGCCGGGGTTAAAGTAGGCCTGGCCTTGGGTAGCGGGAGCGCAAACGGCCTTGCCCACATCGGGGTGCTGAAGGTCTTGGAGAGGGAGGGGATCGGCGTCGATATGATCGCCGGAACCAGCATCGGGGCTCTCATCGGCGGGTTTTCGGCCTCCGGCCTCTTGGCCAAAGAGATTGAGAAGATCGCCGTCTCCTTTGATCTCAAGAAGCTCGCCTCTCTGGTAGACTTGGCCTCGCCGACCAAAGCCCTTGTCAGCGGGAACAAGGTGGAGGGTTTCATACGTGAGCAGATCGGCGGAAAAAGCTTTGATGACCTTAAGATACCCTTTGCCTGCGTTGCGACCGATCTCGTTTCGGGAGAGGAGATCGTCTTTAGCCAGGGCGATGTGGCCGACGCCATCAGATCATCCATCGCCACCCCGGTCATCTTCTCTCCGGTTGAGGATAGTGGGGGTATGCTCGTCGATGGCGGGGTGGTCAATCCAGTTCCGGTCGATGTGGCAAGGGGCATGGGGGCCGATGTTGTCATTGCCGTCAGTGTTCTTGGTCTGCCCAAAATGAAGATTCCAACTGGGGCCAAATCTCGGGTTAGGAACGGATTTAGGACGGGCAAGATAAAGAAGCGGGGCTTTCCCAGAATCGCCTATTCCAAGGCGGCCAAGATGGTCAGGAAAGGCCTGCAGCCCCCCACCATCTACCAGGTATTTATCTCTTCGCTCGACATCATGCAACGCGAACTTTCAGAGTTAAAACTCAAAGCGGCCGACATCATCATCGCGCCCCAGATTGAGGATACCAATTACTTCAGCTACTACGAGGCGCCGCGCATCATCGATCTTGGCGAAAAGGCGGCCGAGGAGGCGCTCGATCTGATTTTGGGTATAATCGAAGAGAGGGGGGCTAAAGATAGGTAGAGAAGGTAAATCTTCGGCAACTCAGGGCTATTACTTCGAAGTTCAGGCCGCAGCCGGCATAACCAAACACATGGGAAGTCTAGAGGCGACCGATGAGCTGGCCCGTCTTACCCATATGAACAAGGATAGCTACATCTTAGACGTGGGAACCGGCGTCGGCATAACCCCCTGTTATCTTGCTAAAAAATATGATCTAAAAGCGGTCGGAGTGGATATAAACGAGAAGATGGTAGAGCGGGCCAAAGATAGAGCGGTCTTCGATGGGGTCTCAGATAAGGTCGAATTTTTCGCTTGCGACATGCACGAGCTTCCCTTTGAAGACGTTGCCTTCGACGTGGTGATTTGTGAGTCGGTGGTAGCTTTCGCTCATGACAAGGCCGAAGTTTTGAAAGAATGCGCCCGCGTGACCAAGGTGGGCGGGTATGTCGGTTTGAATGAGACGACTTGGCTGACGCCGGATGTGCCAAGCTATATTAAGGACTATTTTTATAACGCCGCCGGCGGTGTTATCTCCGAAACCCAAGAGGGTTAGGCCGATCTCATGAAGGGGGCGGGCCTGAAAGAGGTTTCGGCTGCCATATTCCGGCCTAAGGCCTCAAGCCAGTTCATCGGCGAGATCAGGCGGATGGGGCTCCCTTGGATCATCAAAGGTTGGGGTAGGCTCTTTAAAGCCCTATTCAAAGACCCAAAGTTAAGAGAGGGCCTTAGAAAACTGACTTATGCGGCAAGCGATCTTAGGGCCGGCTTTAACCTCTTCAGATATAGTGGCTATGGGATATATGTGGGCAAGAAGTGAGGGGGTTTTGCAGGGCAGATCCGCCGATTTGAGTTTTACCTCTTTTTCGAAACAAACAATCTGCTTTGCAAATTTTACAACAGGACTATCTGTGAGTTAAACTAAATTCATTGGGATACTAAAAGCCAAATCAGAAGCGAGTCAAATGAAGAGATCATTACTTCTCGTCCTCGGTTTAATGGCAATTCTTGTCGGTTTTTTAGGCCTGGCCACTCTGGAGTCATATCAACAACCTACAATAACTCCCTCTTATTCACCGATATTTGGCGTCTTCTCCTCCTCTGGCGAACGCATCTACTTCACCGCAATCGGCGACGATGGCCCGATACCGTTCGAGGGTGGGCCGCGTTGGCTTTGGATGCGCGGTGGCAGCTGTGCTTCCTGTCACGGCGTGGACGGGCAGGGCGGCCAATACGTAATGATGAGCGACCAGGTGGCGCCCGCGATCACCTTTAAGGCCCTGACTGAAGAGGAGCACCAAGAGGGCGAAACGGAAGCCCATCCGCCCTGGGATGAGGAGTTGATCAGAAGGGGGATAACCGAGGGTTTGGACCCGGCCGGCGAGCCGCTCGACTCGACCATGCCCAGATGGGATATGTCTGAAGGGGAGCTGGATGGGTTGATGGAGTTTTTAAAGACGTTGGATAAATGATAGGAAGGAGCTTAGATGAACTGGTGTCCTTGGTGTGGTAATGCGAGAGGTTATAGTTTTGGTGGGGGAGCATGGGGTGGATTTGGTAGTCTTTTAAGCTTTCTCTTCACCCTTCTTATCATCGTTGGGATAGTGCTTCTAATATTGTGGCTGATCAGGCAATCGGCTGGCGGAGCGGTTTTCTCTTCCTCCACATCGAAAGCTTTAGAGACGCTAAAAGAGCGTTATGTCAAAGGCGAGATCGATAAGAAGCAATTCGAGGAGATGAAGAAAGATTTAAAAGATTAGGTGGGTTTATCGCAAAAAGGTGGGAGGAAGGGATGTTTATGGGATTCTTCTGGCTCCTGTTTCTTATACTAATAATTATTGCAGTAGCTTACTTAGGTCAATCAAAGGCTGGAGGAGAGAGCAATACGAGCTACTTCAGCCAAAAGGAAGAACCACTGGAAGTTGCAAAAATCCGCTATGCTAAAGGCGAAATCTCAAAGGATGAATTCGAGCAGATGAAGAAGGATCTACAGGACTGATGGTTGTTGACTTGCCCTTCATTCGTCAATATAAGCGGACTCGTTTATTTGGGATATTTGAAACGAAGTTCCGTATCAGCAGATTTCAGCTCCCCAGTTCAAATAAGATGGTCGTAGGGTATACGCGCAAAAGAGCCCATTAATATGGTATTAACCGATCTGGGTTGGAATCAATTCTTTGAAGCAAATTTTCAGGCCATTAAGGCCCAAGGTCATAGCCCTTTAAGGATAATCCGTGAGAACTTGGGCGAATATATCGCCCTCGGCGAAGACGGTGAA
>JASEGU010000008.1 GCA_030017835.1 Actinomycetota bacterium
AGAACCAATCTATTCTGTATCAACTTAGGGTGTCAACTAAAGCGGGTCAACTCCAAACAGTCTCAACGTCAATCCGTGTGCCACTGAGTTTCGAATACTCATATAGAAATTATCGTAATCGCTCTTTTCGTCAGACGTAAGAACATCGGCTTCTGCTAGTTTTTTCGTTATTTCTTTAAAAGAAAGCTTTTCAGTCTCTACAACCTCTATTTCCCGATTTAACAGGTTTTCGAGTTGTTCTTGGATATTGTCCTTCGAGACAACAAAGCCATCAGGTTTTGCCGTTTCTCTTACAAGCTTCGTGGTAAAAATCTTTTCATACAACATCGCACATAGACTAGCTGACGTTAATTATCGCTTCTCGAAGTATGCTCTAAGGGCATCTTCGAAAAGCTCTGATTCTTCTCGTTTGTGGAATTTGAGATTTCCTTTAGAAAATTCGTCCGCGATATCACGAATTGCGACCACAGCCAGCTCCTAAGCAACATAATTTAAATATTCAGTCTGTATAAATCGGCAAAGATAGCTAGCTCCTTTCGCATAAGGCCAACTTGCCTATCTGTCCATGTCCTTTCCCTAAGTGCTTGATTTTCATATTATCTCTTCTTAGCTATTATACATGTCTTAAACTGCCATATCATTTTTAGGCTTCAGATAGGGGGCTTGAGGAAATACGCCGAAGCTGTTTGAGGCCATTTTTTGGCCGAGTTCTGCAGGCGCCTTAAGCACCCGTAATTTTGGAGCCGTCAAGAAAATGATCGGCCGTCCTTCTTTTCCTACTTTTCTTGGGACTTACCAAGAAAAGTAGGAACGATAAAGATTTTTAGGTCTAAGATGCTTGGCTGCTACTTTGCAAATCAGGCCGTCCTTCCGGCCATAGGCCAACTTTCTAAGTAGAGGTAAAGTTTTGTGATGCCGCGTTCCACAAATACCGGGTGCTCAGGTGCTTTGCCCGGCGCAGTTTGAAAGCCTAGCTCTCTAAAGAATTCGGCCGAGGTGTTTCGCGCGATGGTGTAAAATCTCCTCTAGCCAAGCCCTTCTTTAACCCTTTCCGGCTCGCTCAAAGCCAGGCGGATTATCTCGCAGACCTTCTTTATATCATCAGCGCTTACGGCTGAGCCGGTAGGCAGACAGATCACCATATTTGAAGCCAGCTCGGTCTCGGGCAGATTCTTTCCGGCCTCTGGGCAAAGCGTGCGATAGGGCTCCATGTTGTGGCAGCTCGGATAGAAATAGCGGCGGGCGATGATGTTTTCGCCGTGAAGGACTTTGAGGAGCTGGTCGCGGGAGAGTCCGGCCTCCTCTTCATCGACCATGACCACCACGTACTGGTAATTGTTATTATTATTCTCCTCGTAAGGGCGGACGATAAGACCGCCAACTCCATCGAGCTCGCTTAGGTAGAGGTGGTAATGGCTCCGGTTTATCTCGATCAGCCTCTCCATTTCGGCGAGCATACAAAGGCCCATGGCGGCCGAGATCTCGTTCATTTTGCCGTTTGTGCCAAGATAGATCACATTATCCATGCCGGAAAAGCCGAAGTTCTTTATCAGGCGAATCCTTTTGGCCAGCTCATCATCGTTGGTGGTGATCGCCCCGCCCTCCAAAGTGTTGATGAACTTGGTAGCGTGAAAACTTAAGACCTCGGCGGCCCCAAAGGAGCCGACCATCTTGGCCCCGTGACTGCAGGCAAAGGAGTGAGCGGCATCGAAGAGCAGCTTTAAGCCGCGCTCTTTGGCGATCACCTCAAGGGCCTCTGCGTCGCAGGCCCGCCCCCAGAGGTGAACGCCG
Organism: Actinomycetota bacterium; assembly: GCA_030017835.1. Lineage (NCBI taxonomy): Bacteria > Bacillati > Actinomycetota > Actinomycetota bacterium. The sequence continues at coordinate 1,792 of JASEGU010000008.1, forward strand.
ACGATTCCCGTCGTTCTTTCGGTGATGAGCTCTTCGATTTTTGCTGGATCGATGGTGAAATCATCGGATTTGATGTCGCAAAAGACCGGCTCAATCCCCTGCCATTTTAGGGAGTGGGCGATCGCCACGAAGGTGAAGGAAGGCACGATCACCTCGCCCTCCATCTTTAGAGCGCGGATCGCGATCTCTAGGGCGACCGTGCCATTGCAGATGGGAATGGCGTGCTTTACGCCAAGGAAGCGGGCTATCTCCTCTTCGAATTGGTTCACCAAGGGTCCGTTATTGGTGAGCCATCTTCTTTCAGGGACCCCTTTGACCATCTCCAAAAACGCCGTTTCATCAGGGATATTGGGCCGACCGACGTGGAGTTTTTCATCAAAGGCTGGCTTCTTGGAGAATATGGCAAGATCAGAAACGGATTTCAAATGGACTCCTTAAAAAATTGGCGACCATCCTTTTGATCCTTTCAAGGAGGCCGCCGTGTTTAATATCCGATCAAATGAGCTTAAGGCCGTTCACTTGCTTTTTTTGGCCCTATCGTTCATCTTGGCCAGAGTCGCCGAACTGACATTGTCGAGCGCTCCGAGCGACGTCTTTAAGGCTTCCTTGTTGGCCGCCTCGATCTGATCATATATCTCTCTTCGATATACCGAGACGTCCTTTGGTGCGTTTATGCCGATCTTGACGGTCTCTCCCTCGACGGCAACGATTACGATCTCCACGTCACTGCCGATTACTATGCTCTCATCTTTTTTGCGCGACAAGATCAGCATATCTTCTCCAGGTCTATATCATTAACCCCCAAAATCTTAAGGGAGTATCTTTTGCCTTATCGAATATTTGCAGTCATCCAGGATGACCTGTTTCGCTAACTTGGTCTTGAGGTTGATGAGGATGGGAGCGACCAGGTTTACGGTCATCTCGCTGACGTCCTGAGGGATGGAGACCATCCCGAGCATCAGGGCATCCTCGTCGGGATAGCCGCCGAGTGATAGGGATTTCAGATCTTCCGCTTCGATGCTGGGGTTATACTCACCGACGCAGACGTAGGGATCGATCACGATGAAGGCGAGATTGGAAAGCTCGGTCGATTGAAACCACATGAACGGACTATCCTCCTTGTGGGGTATCAGCACGAAACTTAAGCTCTCGGGAAGACCGGGCAGGCTCTCTAAGAACCTGATAATCTTACCGGCATCTATCTCGATCTCTCCAAAACGATCCGTCTTTATCTTTATAATGGAAGCCAATTCTTTTACCCGTTTCATAATATTAGTCTAGATGAGCCCTTTAGGCAACTATATCTATGACCACCCTTCCTTCCATTCTATGGCCGGCCAGCTCTTTGGAGTTTGGCCCATGTTGAATTTCTTCTTCTGATCGCTACTGCCCTTTACCATATCGGCCACTCTAACTTCGGTAAATTTGGCCAAGATATCTCCCTTGACTGCCCTGTTAGACGCGCCCGCCTTGGCGGCCGCTACGCCCTCATCTGCCCCTTTCTTGCCAAGCTGAAGCGGGGTTGGAAGACCCATCTCGGCCCTGGGCTTGGATGAGTCGATCCTAACTATCGGGTACTCACTGCTTATCCTTATGGCATCCATTTCGGCTGCCTCCAACTAAAAAACCCTTCTTTACTTAAGATAATCGAGAAGGGACATCTGCATAACTCTCGAGCCGGCCGCCAGGGCGGCTTGGTAGACGTTCTCCTCCATCTTGAGGTTCATGATGACCTCGGCCATATCTATGTCTTCCGTCTTGGCCAGGAGCTTCTTTAGATTTATCATCCGGTCGGTCAATCTATTGTCGGCCGCTTCCAAGCGGTTGGCCCTGGCCCCAAAGATGGACCTCTTATCCTGAACCTGCTCGAGAGCCTGATCGATCAGACCGATGTCGGCTGTAAGGGCCGCCGTATTGCCGGCCAGGAGGTGATCTCTCAGATCGATCAGGGCATTGAACGAATTGTTTGGACCGCCGAAGATCTCCGAGCCGGGGATATTTACCGCAACCTTTATGCCGCTCTCGGTCTCATAGAGAATCTCTCCACCGTCTCCGTTGTAGGCGACCGAGGTGATGGGATCGCCCACCTTGGCAAAGGGCTCTGCCGTGGTGCGAAAACCGGCGAAGATATACTTGCCCCCGTATGAGGTATTGGCCACGGTTACAAGGCCCTCCAAGAGTTGATCAACCTCTTTGGCCAGGGCCTCGCGATCATCGGCCGAAGCCGTGCCGCTCGCACCGGCCACTGCGATCTCTCTGCTCTTTTGGACGGTCGAGACGACATCGCTCATCGAAGTTTCGGCGATATCGATCCAGGCCGTAGCCGAGTTGATATTCTTCTGATACTGCTCGATATCTTTGATGATGCTCTTTATTGATAGAGATTGAGCGGCTGCGATGGGGTCTTCGGAAGGGCTAGAGAAGAGCTTGCCCGTCGAGAGCTGGTTCTGAAGCATGTTCAGCCGCCCCATGCTGCTGTTAAGGTTGGTAAGTATTCTCGCCTGAACCATCTTGTTGGTGACTCTCATCTTAAATCATCCCCTTAAAATTGGGCTATCTGCCGACCGAGCCGGTGCCGTTTATCAGTTTATCGAGCATTTCGTCCATTACGGTGATCAACCTGGAGGCCGCCTCATAGGCCCGCTGATACTTGAGCAGGTTTACCACCTCTTCGTCGAGCGAGACGCCCGAGACCGACTCTTTGCGGTTGTTCAATTGTTCTATCAAAAGCCTTTCGTTTACGACCAGACGGTTCGCCTCCTGGATATCGACGCCAAGCGATGAGATGGTCGATTTGTAGAAATCGTCGAAGGTGGCCGTGGCTCCGTTCATGGTAAGCGTCCTCTTGAGTCCGGCGATAGCTAGAGCGTTCAAGCCATCTCCAGCTTCGCCGCTCATCGAGGCCGCTATCAGGGAGAGATCGCTAAAGATCGAGTTGACCGCAATGTCGGCCGCCCCGGTCCCCGTGAAGAAGTCGAGCCCAGTCGTTACGCCATCAAGGGCAAAACCGTCCTCGTGAATGTCGTTAACCTGGGCGATTATCCCGGCTGTGAGCTGATCCAGCTCATCCATATAGAAATTTATGTAATCGTCCCTGGCCTCGATGAGACCGTTTAAGCTGCCGTTTGTGATGCTGACATCGGAGAGATCGTCAGCCCAGATGACCTTCAAGAAACTGTCGTTCAAGGGACCTGGGGTGGTTGTCAGCTCCAGCATCTCGACGTCGCTGACCAGGGTCTTATTCTTGATATATATGAGGACCCCGCCGTTATCCGACTCAGTGACCGAGAAATTTATGACTTTGGAGAGCTCGTCCAAGAGGAGGTCGCGCTTGTCGCGAAGGTCGTTTGCGCTGTCGCCGGTCGATTCGAACTTGATTATCGACTCGTTGAGATCCCTGATCTGGCGGGCGATAGTGTTTATCTGATCCACCTTGATCTCGATGTCGCCGTCTAAGTTGTTCTTCAGCTCTTCCAGTTGAGCGTAGGCATGGTTGATGGCACCGGTTAAGGTGGTGCTCTGCTCCCTAAGGCTCACCCTGGCCACTTGACTGGAGGGATCTTTGGCCAGTTCCTGCCAGGCATTCCAGAAGTCGCTCATGACCTTGGAAAGGCCCGACTCACTCGGCTCATTGAAGATCACTTCTACCTGCTCTAAAGCCGTCTCGATCGACTGCCAACTGCCCAAAGAGAGAGATTCCTTGCGGATCTGGGTATCCAGGAAGGCATCCCTCACCCGCTGGATCGCCTCTATCTTGACACCCGTCCCGATCTGGCCGCCAACTAAGGGCCGGTTGAAAGCCGGAACGGGATACGGATCGGTCGTCGCCAGAACCGCCCTCTGCCGGCTGAAACCTGGCGTATTTGCGTTTGCGATGTTGTGGCCGGTAACTTCCATGCCCCTCTGTTGAGCCCTAAGGGACCTGGTAGCAATCTCTAAACCAAAAAAAGCGGATCCCATAATCGGTATCCTCCTTATATGCTAAGCTCTGGCATTGAATATTTTTGGACCTGACGAATTCCTTTTGGAGGCATCCAACTGGTAGGTCTGATCGCCCGACAGGTTCTTTAAGAGGAATTCCACGTATCCCAAGTTCTTCTTGAGCAGCTCGGCGTTGGTCTTGCTCGCCTCGCTAAGTCTCTTTACCACCTTGCTCATCTCATCCTGGATCAACCTTATCTCTCTTGCCGCATCCCCTTCTATGTGGGCGGCAAGATCGCTAAGTGTTTTAGCTTCGCTAAGACCCCTCTTCTCTTTGAAGGTTTCGAAGGAGACGAGGCGATCCTTTTCGAGTCGGCTGGAGACGGCTAAAAGCTTTTCGATATCCTTGGTCACTGCCTCGATTTCGGCGGCCTTGCCCGAGACGATGATATCCCTTTCTCTCTCGGTGAGATCAAGAAGATCTTTATAAACCCTGCTCTCTTCTTTGAGGATTTCTATGAGTTCAGAGATTTTTCCAGCCAAAACTACTCCAGTCTATGCCTAAGTCCAAAAAACCTGTGGTGGCCAAGCTTAAACAAGCTTGTCTATGATGCTCCTATAGATCATCTTTTCGGCGATTTCGCTGCTCGAGACGTCATAGTTACCACTATCGATGAGGTCCTTGACCTCTTTTACCTTCTCTTCACGAACATTGGGCAACTTCTTGTAGGCATCCATGGCCTTGGCAAGCTCGCGGCTCTTTTCGGCGATGGTCACGGTATCGGCTGGCTCATTCTTTTTGCCCTCTGCCTCTTTTGGGCTGGCCTGAGACGAGGCCGCCTCCTTCTGGGCCTCTGCAAGCTGCTTGACGTAGCTCTGAAGAACCTTCTCGATCTGATTGTCTGAAATTTTCATCCTTCACCTCTGATGGGTTTTTGGATACACCGATATATATTATCGACATTTTCGGGCCGTTTCTCCACCTAAACCCGATTACTTACCCTGCCTGTTGATCAGATCGCGGCTTAACATCCCTTGACCGCTCGGCCTCTCATCTTCAAACTTAGCATCCTTAAAGGTGCTCTTCAAGCTATTTGCGCAGACGCTACAGAAGCGGCCACCCAGGATCGGTTTGCCGCAGCGCTCGCATTCCAGTTCGACGCCGGGTATCGGGCTTGTGACTACCAGTCGGTTATCCTTGACGAACTTGACGATCTTGGATTCATCCACCCCGGTTGCCTCGCTCACCTCGGCTATTCCGGCCAGACGATTATCCCTTAAGAAGGCCTTGACCCTATCGAGATCCTCGCCCTCCAAAACGACACAATCGGGACAGATATCGTCGCCGTTTGATTTAAAAATCTTGCCGCATTCACTGCAATTTGCCAGCTTCAAATCGACCCGCCTCCTTTAAAAAGTCCTTATTTCGGTATCTGATTTGCGATCGAGAGCATATTGTCCGAATTCATGATTGCCTTGGAGTTTACCTGGTAAGCTTTAAGAGCAAGCATCATGTTAACCATCTCATCTGTCAAATTGACATTGGATCCCTCTAAGAACCCTTGCTTGGCTAATCCAAAACCAGCAGCCCCTGGTGCCCCAGTGGTAACCGCCCCCGAGACCTCCGTGGCAGCATATAGATTATTACCCAGCCTCAACAAGCCCTCGGGGTTGGGAAACTTGAATAGGTTTATCTGACCGACCTCCTCTTCGGTTGCACCCATAGGCTCTCCAGAACCCTCGGCCGTTTTGACCACGGTTGCGGTGACTTTGCCATCCTCGGATACCTTGAACGAAACGGTCCCCTGAGGTAAGATTATGGCTGGATCTAACATGTTGCCGCCGGGGGTTATGAGGTTACCGCTTGCCCCATCAATACTGAAAGTACCATCTCTTGTGTGTGCAAAGGTACCATCGGCCAGCTTAACCTGAAAGAAACCATCCCCATCGATGGCCAGATCCAACTCCTGACCGGTTTCAGCCAAAGGCCCTTGGTCGAAGATCTGCCGTATTTGAGAGATAGCTACCCCTTTACCAATTTGAGATTGACTGGTCACGGCCGCTCCTGGCAGTAGTGGGGTGCCAAAGAGATCTGTTTTGGTATATAAGAGGTCTTTGAAGCCTACCGCTTGCCTTTTGTAGGCCGTAGTATTTATGTTGGCCAGATTGTTGGCTATCGCATCCATGTTGAACTGCTGAACCTGAAGACCCATAGTAGAAATATTGAGCGATCTTATCATTTGTTTCTCCTTTCAGATTTAAACTCCTGAGCAGAGAGCGGGATGGTTGGATAACACATCCCGTTTGAGCCACCTCTATCGGTCGGCGGCTCAGAAGGCCTCTTTCCGTCACAAAAGTCCGGCCCATTATCTCAATCTGCCCACTTCATTTACCGCTTTACCCAGCGTCTCATTGTGGCTCGATATAGCCTGCTGATTAGCCTCATAAGCTCGGAAGGTCGCTATCATTTCGGTCATCTCTCTGGCCAGATCGACATTGGAAGTTTCCACCGTACCTTGGACGACCTGGAAGCCCGTTGCGGCTGCTGGTTCGCTTGCCGCGCTGAAAAGCCCGTTCCCTTCCTTTTTGAAGACATCCTGCGTTTTTAGCGCCTTGGCCTGGCCCTCGCCTTCTGCTTTTTCTACCGCAACTATCTTGAAGGTATCTTTCTTGACCCCATCCACATAGATGTTGCCCAATAAATCGGCGACCACCTCACTCCCCTCTATTTTGATCGGTCCGTCTTGCCCTAAAACCAGGTAGCCATTACCGTCAACGAGCTGCCCAGTGCTATCCAGACTAAACGAACCGTTTCTGGTATACATATTGCCGCTAGGCGTCTGAACGGTGAAGAAGGCTTCGCCCGAGATGGCAAAATCGAGTTCACCACCAGTCTGCCGTAGGGCCCCTTGGGTTGGGTCAAAAACCGTCTTGCCCAGTCCAACGCCCATGCCAAGATAGCCAACAGAAGGTGTTTGCGCAGAAGGAGCGCTACCTTCTACCGATTTGATCGGGGCAAGTGAAAAGGATACGACCGAAGCGGCATCTCTCTTGTAACCATTTGTATTTACGTTGGCCAAGTTGTTGGCGATGACATCATTCTTATTCATCTGGGCGAGCATTCCAAGAGCCGAAGCATATAGACCCCGTATCATGTTAACACCTCCCTTCGGCCCCTCTGGGTCAATCTATTCCAAGTTGAGAGGGGTTTTTATCAGCCCTTTGGACGGGCTCTTCCCTCATATGATTTATCGGCCTGATAGACGAAAACTAAAATCTCGGCTATCGCCTTGTAGAGGAGGGCCGGTATCTCCTGATTCACTTCGAGCTTGGCCAGGACCTCGACTAAAGAGGGGTCGCTGTATATTGGGATGGCAAATTCCTCTGCGATCTCCTTTATCCTCTTTGCCAAATCCCCGGCTCCCTTGGCCATCACGACCGGAGCCCGGTCGATTTCTGGATTATAGGCGAGGGCTATGGCCCGCTCCCGCTTTGAGCCCCGCTTCTCATCCTTCATCGCTCAGACCTCGATATCCACGGTCATCCTCGCTCTCTCTTTTTGCCTAAAGAGAGAGCGAGGATGACCTCTCTGCTCAGTATCCTGGCAAGAGACTCTTTTAGTCGGCTTAAAAGAGGGAAGAGGTAATCTTTGGCCCCCTTGGCATCGACCTCGATGACGCAGGTGGTGGCGGCTTTTGACGATTCGAAGAAGATCTTAACCGACCCCAGGTTTTCCATATCCAGCGCGATGACTAGGCCGAAGGCGGCCTCTTCATCATCGCCCTCTTTGCCCTTGGCTTCCACCTTCTCTATCTCGACCCCAAAGCTCTGCCCCTCGCCCTTGGGAAGTGATAGGATGCTCTCCACCTTAAAGAGCTCTTTGCCCTTTAAGGAATCGCCCCTTTCGGCCTCCCCCTTCTCGACGAGCTTCAAGAGAACCTTATCCTTTTTGACCTCATCGACCCTTAGTTTTATGAACTGACCGGGCGTAAGCGAAAGCCCGGTCTCGGCCATGATGTTCTCTCCGGCCAGCCTGATTACAACGCTTTGGCCGAAGGTAGCCATCACCCTGGCCAGAACGATCTCGCCCAGCCTAAGCTGACCGCTTGAGGAGACGGAAGAGATGTGACCGATGAGTGGCAGTGAAGTGACGGGCTGCAACCAAAAGCCCCCTTGACCAGGCCGATATGGTCCTGTTAATTGCTCTTACTGCTCTCACGAAGGGCGATGCTGATTTCGATGTCGCCCAAATGAGACTTTACCACAAGGTAGATTCGCTGAGCATCCAGGGTGGAGATGATGACGTTCTTACCCTGGATGATCGTCGGCGGGGTTAAGGCCGACGGATAACCGGTCGCTTCCAGCTTGGTGCTGGCAAGACCGGTTATCATGTTGCCAAGCTCGCCGATGGCGCTCTGGGCGAGCTCATCGAAGAGGGGCACCGGCTGACCTATCATCTCGCCGGCGATCTTTTTGGCCGTCTTCTCCTCCATGCCGTAGATGATCTGGCCACGGATGGAGCCCGTCACCCCGACCATGACATTGATATCTTGCGATGTTTGTGATGTGGTATGAACCGATAGATTGCCCTTCTCGATGGCCATGCCTACCTCGCTCTCGAATATCTCGAAAGCGGCCTCGATGAAAGGATTTATAAATTCAACTTTGAGCATCCCCTATTCCTCCTGTCCTTCACCGGGCATCGTGTTCGACCCCAGGATCGTATTTATCTCCGAAGCCGCTTCCATACTTTCGGAGACCAGGCTGTCTATCATGGAGTCACTTATGCCAAGCGTCTTTAACGCGCCCGATTCCAGGCTATAGAGCATACCCGAAACCCCTATACCTATGCCTAGAGTCAAGCAGATAAAGTCGGCCAGGTGGACTATGGATGTCAGCGTCGGCTCCACTTTGGCCTCATGGGGACGATGATGGAAGCCGATCGCCTCGCCGATCTTGTCGGGCAGATTCCATTTTTCGGCAACCATTTTGCCGATTTGCTGGTGATTGAAACCGAGGACCGACTCCTCGGCCTCAATGAATGTGACGTCGCTTGTGGCCAGGATGTTGAGTATCAGGTCATAGTCCTCTTTGACGTATTCGCTAAGGATCAGTTTGCCCACATCGTGCAGGAGTCCGGCCACGAAGGCCTCTTCGGGATCGATATAGCGGACCTTGCCGGCCACCACCCTTGATGCCAAGGCGCAGGCGACCGAGTGCCTCCAGATTCCATCCTTATCCAGGCCGTAGCCCTCGACCGGCTGATTGAAGAACTTCTTCATGGCCAGAGCGAAGACGACGCTCTTTAGGGTGTTGTAGCCTAAGATGACGATGGCCTCGCCAATCGTTGTGACCTTGCGGGCGAACCCATAATAGGAGGAATTGGCCATCTTGAGTATCTTGGCCGCCAAGGCCTGATCCAAGATGATGACGCGGCCGATATCCGCCGCCGACGAGGTTGGATCGTTGATCATGTTGAGAGCCCTGGAAGCTATCTGGTTGAAGGGGGGCAATTCCTCGACATCGGCCAGGATTCTCTTCACGGCCTCGTCCTTGTCGCCCTTTTTGTGGGCAGCCTTGGAGGATTCCTCCTTGGCCGATCCCTTGGCCTCCTTGGCGAGCTTCTTCTCTCTTAACTTTTCGAATAATTCCTTGTTTTTATCGGTTGCCATTTAAGCTTACCCTTCTTGCTCCGGTCTCATATAGAAGAACGGCATAAATGATTTGAAACCCAAACTGCTTGCGTTCATGATGCTTTCGGAGACACCAGAAAAAAGTATCCCCCCAGGCTTCAGTGACTCTAAGAACTGTCTATATATCTTATCTTTCGCTACGTCATTGAAGTAAATGACCACATTTCTGCAGAGTATGAGGTCGAAGTCCTTATCAAAGGGGTCCTTCAAGAGATCGTGTTTCTTGAAGGTGACTTTGGCCTTTATCTCACCCTTTACCCTAAAAGAGTCATCGTCTTCATCGAAGTATTTCTTTAGGATATCTACAGGAGTCGACTGGACCTGTTTGGCCGAGTAGAAGCCATCTCTTGCGCTCTTTAATATGCGCTCGTCCAAGTCGGTCGCGATAATCTCGTGCTTGAGTCTTTGGTCGATCTCGCTCAAGATTATGGCGACCGTATAGGCCTCGGCTCCGATGGAACAACCGGCGCTCCAGATCTTTAAGGTTCGGCTCCTCTTCAAGAGGTGGGGCAGGACCTTCTCTTTAAGTTCATCAAATTTACGGATATCCCGATAGAATTCGGAGACGTTTATGGTTAGCCAATTTACGAACTTATTCAGTTTAGCTTCATCGGAGGCGAGTATCTTTATATACTGGTAGTAGTCCTTGGCCCCGGTCGGATCCATGATGAAGGGGAGCCTCCTTCTAATCTGATGCTCCTTATAAGCATTGAGATCTATGTTGGTCAGACTCAAGACGTGTTTCTTGAAATATTCGTATTCGGTATCTTTATTCAATACCTGCATGTAAAACCCCACCCATCTCTTAATCTATTCTTTAAGCATGTTGATTATTTCGCTCGCCACATCATTCAAGGGAACCACCTTGTCGGCATTGCCCATCTCCACCACCGATTTGGGCATGCCGTAGACAACGCAGCTAGCTTCGTCCTGAGCGACCGTTCGGCCGCCTTTGGCTTTTATCTGGGCCATGCCTTGAGCCCCGTCGCTGCCCATGCCGGTCAAGATGACCCCGATGATGTTCTTTCCATAAACGGCGGCGGCCGAATTCATCATCACGTCGACGGCCGGCCTGACCCCGTTGACCAAGGGGCTCTTGTTCATCTTGACCTGGCCGCCCTTTTCAATCAGCATATGATAGCCGCCGGGAGCTACCAGGACCTGTCCGGCCCTCAAGAAATCGCTCCTCTCCGCCTCTTTGACCTTTATGGCCGAAATCATGTCAATCCGTTCGGCAAAGGACTTAGTGAAGGGTCCGTCCGGCATATGCTGGACCACCACCACCGGAGCCGGCAGATCGGCCGGCAGATCGGAGATGACACGGGAGAGGGCGTTCGGCCCACCGGTCGAGGCCCCGATCAAGACGACCTTGTTCTTCTTTAAAGCCTTGGTATCTATTCCTTTGAGCTTATCGCTCTTTATGCCAATCCGCTTATCCAGCTTATCCACTTTGGAGCCGGCTGCAGTCTTAATCTTCTCCATCAAATCATTCTTGATAACGCTCATATTCAGGTGCGGCATGTTGGTCGGTTTGGCCACAAAATCGAGGGCTCCGAGCAGCAGAGCCTTGGCCGTGGCATCCGAGCCTTCCTGGGTCAAGGTGCTGACCATAATGACTGGGATGGGATTCTCCTTCATCAAAATCTCCAGAGCCGTCAGACCATCCATCTTGGGCATCTCGATATCCAAGGTGACGACATCGGGCTTGAGCTCTTTCACCTTGTCGATGGCTTCGAGACCATTTGAAGCCACTCCGATCACCTCGATATCGGGGTCGGATTCTATCATATCGGTTAGCACTTTTCTCATGAACGTCGAGTCATCGACGATCAGAGTCTTTATCTTGGACAAATCTACTGTCTCCTTGAGGAAGTATTATCCTATCTGTTTCTTAACAGCGTCCAAAACCCGCTCCGGCTGGAAGGGTTTGAGGACGTAATCCTTGGCTCCCGCCTTCACAGCTTGGATGACCATATTTTGTTGTCCCATGGCGCTGCAGACGATCACCAGCGCATCCGGATTTGCCTTCTTGATTTCAGTTATGGCTTGGATGCCGTCCATTACCGGCATGGTTATATCGACTATCGTCAGATCAGGCGCGTGCTGTTGATACATGTCCACAGCTACCTTGCCGTTTTTGGCCTCTCCAACAACCGTATAACCGTTCTCAGCAAGCAGTTTGGAAAGCTTCATTCTCATAAAAGCCGCATCGTCCGCAATCAGCACGGTCTTACCCATATGAAGTCACCCTCCTTCCTATATTTCCGTGGCCTCTTTACCGACAGCCCTGACTGTAACTACTCCCGTGTCGGGGTAGAGCGTAACCGTCCGCCCATAATTTCCTCCGACATCCTCGGCCACGATCTTTAGTCCCAGATCGCCCAAGACCTTCTTTACGCTCTCAATATTTCTGTCCCCAATGTCGAACTTGCCGTCCAAAGACTGGAGTTTGAGCATTCTGGCACCGCCGGCTATCTTGACCTCGAGGCGGTGTTTAAGGGCTCCGTTGCCCAATACCTCTTCCAACAGCTTGGATATGCCGGTATCAGCGAACTTGGCCGGCACGCTGGCATTCCCGCCGTTATCTTGGGGAAGCATGATGTGTGCCATCCCCCCGACCTTGGCCGTCTTATCATAAAGACAGACCCCGATGCAGGAGCCGAGGCCATGGGCGACCAGATAGATCTCGCCCTGGTTGGTTGCGGCCATCTCTCCGATGCCTGTGCTTATCATCGTCGTATACTTGGCTGTTTCGATCACTGTTTTACCTCTAAGGTATCTATAATCTTCTTTAGGACCTCGGGTGAGGCAAAAAGAAACATGTTGCTTTCGATGTTGTGCTCCTCGGCCTTGAAGATCGCCCTGACGAAGAGAACCTCGTCAGGCTCCTCGCCGATGGAGAGAACCATCGATGAGAGGATAGCCCCGGCCATATCGGTCAACACGTCGGGCACGGATGGAACAATGTTGAGCCAGGTGTGTTCGCCTAGAATCCTCAAGAAGTAGGTGACCACCACGTTGCCGACTTCGCCCAGGGCCGAGCGGCCCATATCGTCCATCTCGCTCGTTGTCCCAATCTCCTCACCCATCAGGGCATCGATGAGCTTGTATGAGCTTTCGGTCGAAAGGACGATGGCGATCAAGCCAAAGACATCCCCTTCGAAAGCAAGATAGATACAATTTACCGGTTTATCGGCTCCACCCATCCTATTGATCAAGTTATTCAGGCTGACCAGATCGACCTCGGGCACCTCCAAAGTCACCTGATTGCTCGTCATCTCGGATAGGGCCGACGCCGCCTCCTCCGTGCTCAGCTTTATGATGAAGCTCAATATATCTTTTCTTTCGGAACTTAAAACGGTCATCTCTACTCCTTAGGAGATCAGCCAGCCGTAGCTTGCTTAACTTTTTTATCGGTCCGAGATATCAAGTTGATTACATCGACGATGAGGGCGACCATGCCGTCGCCAAGGATGGTCGCGCCGCTTATCCCGTCCATTTCGCCAAGGAAGTTGCCGAGCGATTTTATGACTATCTCCTGCTTGCTCACCAGGCTATCGACTATGAGACCGACGTTGATGTCGCCGAAGCCGACCACGACCACCTGGAGTTCCTCTTCCTCTTCGCAATCTTCCCCTTCGAATAATTGCCTCAGCTTTACCAGGGGTAAGACCCGGCCCCTAAGGAGGGCTTTCTCCTCGCCGGCTGCGAATCTGACCTCGCTCTTATCCATCCTAAAGACCTCTTTGACGCTGTTTAGTGGGATGGCGTAGGTTCTAGAGCCCAAGAGGACGAGAAGGGCATCGACTATGGCCAGAGTCAGGGGGATCTTTATCAAGAACTTGGTCCACTTGCCGAGCTTGGATTCTATATCGAGCCGTCCGTTTATCTTCTTGATATTATTCATGACCACATCCATGCCGACGCCGCGGCCAGAGATGTCGGTCACTGTCTTGGCGGTGCTTAAGCCCGAAAGAAAGATCAGCTTGTAGGCCTCCTTGTCGTCCATCCGGTCGGCCTCGGTCCTGTCGATGATGCCCTTCTCCACCGCTTTGTTCTTGAGTTTATCGGCGTCAATCCCTCGGCCATCGTCCTTTATCTCGATGACGATGTGACTCTCTTCGTGCCGGGCGGCCAGAAATACCCTTCCCTCGGCCGGTTTGCCCGCCTTCTCTCTCTCTTTGAGCTCCTCTATGCCGTGATCGACGGCGTTCCTCAAGATGTGGATCAAGGGATCTCCGATCTCCTCGATGACAGTGCGATCGAGTTCGGTATCCTTGCCGCTCATGTCGAAATTGACCTGTTTGCCGGCCTTGCGGGCCAAGTCTCTGACCAGACGCGGAAGCTTGTTGAAGATCTGATCTATGGGCAGCATGCGCGCCTTCATTATCTCCTCTTGAAGATCGTTGGTTATCTGACCGACCAGGGCGGTCGTGGCATTAAGATCGCTGCTCAGCTCGCCTAGCTCATAATTCTCCTGAAGCTCATAACCTATACGAAGGAGACGGGTCTTATTTATGACAAGTTCGCCAACCAGATTCATCAGATTATCCAAGCGCTCGATATCGACCCTGACCGTCTTGGTCGGGGCGGTCTTGGGAACGGCCGCCTCCTCCGGTGGGCCAGCCGAGCTTGCGGAGTCAACTTCTAGCGCAGCGCCGGTCTTGGGTGCCTGCTCTCCAGCGCTAATGGCGTCATCCTTGCTGCCCTCTGCCTCTTCCTCGGCCGTCTCCTTGGCCGCAACCTCAATCTTGATGACTTCCGAGATGAGCTTGAGCGCACTCTCTATCCTGTCGTGATCCCCTTCTGTCCCGAAGATGGCGTTAAATTCGAATATCTCCTTACCCTCTTCTAGCTCGGCGTCGGTCGGAGAAGACTTGATTATCTCACCAAGCGACCTTAGCTCCTCGACAACCTGAAAAAGACGCACGGCTGGCATGGGACAATCGCCTGAGAGGACGACCTTGACCATGAATATCTTCTCGCCCTTGATTTCGGCCTGGGCAATGGCGCCCTCATCCTCTTCGGTCGCAATGATGGAGGTCTTTGGCTTCTCCTCTTCGGCCTTGGCCTTTTTGGGCTCATCCTTCTTGGGATTACCTTTGGCTTTGGTGGGGTCGGCTCCTCCGCCCATGAAGGCTTCTATCTTGACTACCAAGGAATCGACATCAACCCCGGACTCTTTCTTGGTCACAAGCTCGTTGTTTATTAGCTTGATGGCGTCGAGAGCCTCCAAGAGGAGATCGATCAGATCGACAGCAACAGCCATCTCGCCCTTCCTCAACTTATCGAAGAGGCTCTCCATCGTGTGGGTCAGCTTGGCCATCCGACTGTGACCGAGCATGCCGGAAGAGCCCTTTAAGGTATGGGCGGCCCGAAATATCTCTTGAAGGAGCTCAACTTCGGAGCCCTCCTTCTCCAGGCGGACTATGTCCTCATCAAGGGTCTGAATCAGTTCATCAGACTCCTGCAAGAATAGCTCTATCTCTTCTTGGCTTCCGTCAAATTCAAGGGTCACGTCTACCTTCCTTTAAGGTCTTTTGTCAATTTGAGGTCAAAAGACATCTCAAATTATTATCGGTTTCACCCATGCTTTTCTTAATCGGCCTCGGCCCAAAAAATCTTTTTCTTGGCGGCAAAACAGGTTCTGCCGCCATCTAAATTGTCATTTTCCCCGTCTCATGAGCTGAGATAAGGACGGCGACCACCTTGGGGTCCAAGAGGGTGGCCGACTTGCTCTTGATCTTCTCCACCGCCATGATAGTGGTCAGCTTCTTCTGGATCAGTTGATGGGCCGCCCTGTCGAATTCGTTTGCCACCGCGATGATCCTGGAGTGGATGGGGATATCCTCGCCCCTCTTGCCATCAGGATAACCAGTTCCATCGAAGGATTCGTGATGGTGGAGTATGCTCGCGCTTATGTGAGCTAAGCTCTTTATCGATTCAATCAATTCTACGCCGCGCACGGGATGCTCCATGAATTCAAACATCTTATCGACGGGAAGCTGGTCGATGGGAACGCCGAGTATCTCCTTATCCAAGGAGATCTTTCCGATGTCATGCAGGATGGAGGCGACCTGAAGGTCCTCCATCTCTGCTGTCGGAAGACCCATCTCCTCGGCTATCAGCTTGGCATACATAGCCACCCTGATCGAATGGCCGGCCACGCTCGAGATGCGCTTCTCCATCACACCGACCAGGACCTTGATGATGCCAAAGAGCATGTCGTGCATCTCTTTATGCGTAATCGAGTTGACCATACCGATGGCCGCTTGATTGCTTATCGCCTCGACCAATTTGAGCTCCTTGGAATCGAACTCGGCCTCGCTGGCCTTTCGATAGACGCTGACGACTCCCATCATCTTCTCCTCCCGCCCGGATGGGAGCAGAGAGGAGCTTGACGGTCCCCTCGCCGTAAAAGATGTGGTCGGGTGAATCTGGTGAATTGATATCATTGAGAATGACCGCCCCGCTCTTCGCTTTCATATTCTGAGCAAGACCCATGGTAACCTTGTGATAGTTCTGGATATCCCGTTGCAACGACTCCCCGCTTGAGGTAGCCTTTATCTCTAGATTGCCCGTCTCCTCGTCGTTTATCAGCACAATGACAAGCCCCGACTTTAGCTGGGCCGATATCTCCTTGGCCATCATCTTGGCTATCTCGCCACTATCCAAAGAGGAGGAGAATTCCCGGCTCAAACGAAAGAGCAGGGTAAGCTCCTCGTAGACACCGCTCAGTTCCTCCGCCATGGAGTTGATTTCAACTTCACTTGGGGCAAGTCTCTCGCTTGCACTCATGGTCACCACTTCCTAGGGGCCGTTCTTACGGGCTTGGATCAAAAGCATGTTCGACCGGATCGCGCGGTTATTAAGATCGGGCGGCCAGATTTAATCGAACTAGATCATGCCTTCGAATAGAATGCTCGATACCCTTTCGACTATAAGCTTGGGACTGAAGGGCTTGGTCTCATAGAAGTCGGCTCCAGCCGATATGCCCGCCTTCTCATCTTGGCCCTGGCCCCTTGCCGTCAGCATCACGATCGGTGTATCTTTTGATCTCGGATCATTTTTAATGATCTTACAAGCGTCCAGACCACTCATTACGGGCATCGAGATATCTAGGAGTATGAGGTCGGGCGGCTCCTTAGAGAGGACCGCATCCACCGCTTCCTGACCATTTTCGGCCTCAATGACCGTAAAGCCGGCTCTCTCCAGGTTTAACCTTACTTAGTGTCCTTCGTATATGAAATTCATCGTCGGCAACGAGTATAGTATTTCCCATCTTTGGTACACCTTCCCAGCATGATTAGATCTTGAGCCCAGCCTCCGGCATCGAAAAAGGAAGGTTTTAAGGACCGGCTCATTACTTTCTATCCGGTTCTTCCTTATATTCGCTCAAGTACTCCCGCTCGTTGTTGTTTAAGATCTTCTCCATGTTCAACAGGATGATTAAGCGTTCGTCCACCTTACCTATCCCCCTCAAATAGTCCGAACCGAGTCCTTCTACCACATGTGAGGGCGGCTCAATCGCTGTAAGGGGAACCCTGATGACCTCGGCCACCGCATCAACTATCATACCGGCCGTGTCGCTTCCGACCTCGGCCACGACGATCCTGGTCGATTTGGTGTCCTCGCTCGCCTCGAAGCCGAATCTCTCGCGAAGGTCTATGACCGGTATCACCTTGCCCCGAAGGTTGATCACGCCCTTTACGAACTCCGGGGCTTTGGGAACCTCGGTTATCGGCTGCATCCTGATTATCTCTTGGACTTTCGATATATCTATCCCGCAAACCTCGTTCGCTATCTTGAAGACGACAATCTGTTCCTCTTCGACCTGCTTTATATCTTCCAAGTTTAAGCCCTCCTCCCTCTCGTGCGGCTTAAATCCGGGCGGGGCGGATGCTCTTTTTCGATTTCAAGGCGCGCCCCGCCGCTAACTGGATATTAGACGGTAAACTGCTTCATCAGCTCATTTAAGTCTTCGGCGATCAGGGCCAAATCCTTGGCCGCACCGACTACCTGCTGAACCGAGGCGGCCTGCTCCTCAGAGGAGGCCGAGACCTGTTCGGCCGAGGCCGCGGTCTGCTGTGAGACGGCCGCGATATTATTGACCGCACCGACCACCTCTCCAGTCGAAGCAGCCACCTGTTCGGTCGAGGCCGAGTTCTCCTGGGTGACCGAGGCGATGGTATCTATCGCTTTTACCACCTGTTCGGTCGAGGCGGCTACCTCTTCGGCCGCGGCAGTGTTCTCTTCGGAGATCGAGGCGATGGTATCTATCGCCTTTACCACCTGTTCGGTCGAGACGGCCATGCGGTCAGAGGCCTTAGAGACCTCGTCTATCTGATCAACCACCGCTTCTATCGCCCTCATCATCTCCTTGATAGCGCCGCCGGCCCTCTCGGCCAGGCTTGAGCCCTTCTCAACCTCAGCCGTGCCCTTCTCCATCGACTCGACGGCCTCTTCCACGCCGACCTGGATCCCCTTGATGAGGTTGGCTATCTCCTTGGTGGCCGCGGCCGACCTTTCGGCCAGCTTCCTGACCTCATCGGCCACGACGGCAAAGCCCTTGCCGTGCTCGCCGGCTCTGGCCGCCTCGATGGCCGCGTTTAGGGCGAGCAGATTGGTCTGCTCGGCTATATCGTTGATGACGTTGATTATCTCGCCTATCTGTTTAGACTGATCGCCCAGGGTCTGGATTTTGGTCGCCGCCTCCAGGACTACATCCTTGATGCGGTCCATCCCGCTGATCGTCTCATCGGTCGCGGTGCCGCCTTTTTGAGCCACCTCTTTGGTCTGAGCGACCACGCCGGCCACCTCTTTGGCCCGCTTGGTCACGCTGTCTATTACGTCAGATAGTTCGGTCATGTGACTCGTCGTCTCATTCACATTTTTGGACTGTTCTTGGGCGCCTTGGGCCACCTGATCGATGGCGGTCGAGATCTGGTTGACCAGATCGGCCGCTTGACCGACGCTCTGGGACTGCTCGGTCGCCCCCTTGGCCACCTGATCGATGGCGGATGATATCTCACCCATCAGCTCCGATGCCCTAGATGAACTATCCGACTGCTCGCTCGCCCCCTTGGCCACCTGGCCGATGGCTTGGGCCACCTGATCAGTCGCGGTCGAGATCTCGCCCGATACGTCGGAGAGTCCGTGGGAGGAGTCGTTGATCTTGTTGGCATCATCCTTGACGCGGCTGATTACCTCCCTCAGATTCTTGGCCATATCGTGGAGGGCGTTGGCGAGCACGCCTATCCTGTCCTTGGAATGACTGATTATCTCCACAGTGAAGTCGCCGCCCGCTATCTTCTCGGCCCCATCGACCAGCTCCTGGATGGGGTTGACGATGGATGCCGTGATGGCCATCCCGAAGAAGGCTCCAAGAGCCAAGCTTAAAATGAGCAGGATTATCATGGTTACATTGGCCCGGCTCTGAGCGGTCTGGGCATCCGTTATGCTCTCATTGATGAACTCTTCGGCCAGCTTGTAGGTCTTTTCGATATCCTTTATCATGGCGGCCGAATTGTCGTCGATAGCCTTTATCTTGTGGGCTGAGACGACCAGATCGGTATGGGTGGAGATAACATCCTCAGCCTCGGTCTTCATCTTGGCCTTCTCGGCCATCGTCCCCTTGATGAGCTCCAACTCCTCTTTGCCCTCCTCGCCCACGGCTTTAAACATCTCCTCCATGTGGGCCAGAGCCGTATCCAATTCCTTGTCCTTCTCTTCGAATATGTCAAGATAGCTTAAGTCATGCTCGATGACGAGCATGCGGATGGGGGCAAGGTATCCTGAGATCATGGTCAAGGAGTCTCCGACCACCTCGAGCTCATCTGCCCTAATGGCGATCGTCTCGGTTTTTGTCCCCATGACCTCCAAGAAATATATGGAAGTGCACCCACAGATGACTATCAGGGCCACCATGAACATGAAAGCCGTTTTCAGGCGGGTGCTTATCTTCCAATGATTCATTGCAAAGAGAAACTTTTCGATCTTAAACTTCTTCAATTTTTTATCCCTCCCTGGATTTTCTGCTTCGTGCAGACTATCGTCGTTATGATTCTTCTCTTTCCTCTTTAAGAGTTTGATAGGCCAACACCTCTTTCCCGCGGTCTTCCCTTTAAAAGCCGCATATTATGGATATTTAGCCCCTTTTTGCCACAAGCCTTCTTTGGCCAGAGCAGCATTCATTATTTTCGACAAGATTGTCAAAAAGTTTAACCAGGCACAGAAAAAATCGGCCGGGCAAGGAACGAGCCATTTACCCCTCAAGGCCGAGCCGAGCCCGGCCGAAAAACACAATATGTTGTATTTTGACTCAAATTTCTTGACATATTTTGTGTCTGGAGTATGATGAATTTAAATGATTCTCCTCAAGGGAGGGGTCGGCATAACCCGCTTTTTTAGACGGGAAATATTTTTATTCTTTCTTATTTCACTCCTTATTTTTGGAGCTTTAACCTCCTCACCCCTAAGCCCGCCCCAAAATGATGCAAGAAACCGCTTCACTCTTATCGGGCATGCCTACGCCGCGGGCGAAAATCCTGCGGGGGGCGAAGGGCCGCCCTCCGCTCAAGAAGAGACTGCCCAAGATGAAGGGGGCTTCTTGCTAAGAGAGTACGAAGATCCGGCAGGGGCCGCTAAAGAGCCCTCCCTGTTTGCCGAGATCATCTCCCTCATCCTTACCGCCTTAAGATATCTCTTGAGCCTAGCCTTCGTCCTGGCCCTCGGCTATCTAATGGTAAAAGGCCTCAAGATCTTCCTTGGCCGGGGCGCTCCCTTTGCGAGCGAAGGAAACGATCTCATAAAGATAGCCGAGATAAAGTACTTAGCTCCCAATAAATCCCTAATGCTGGTTGAGGCGGGAGGAAAGACGGTCCTGCTTGGAGTCGGAGCAAGCGATATAGCCCTCCTCTTTGAGATAGATGATGAGAATGAAGTGGCCAAGATAAGATCGAAAAAGGCGGCCAGTCCGGCGGCCTCCTTCCAGGGCCAGCTCTTCGGTTTCGCAAAGAAGATGGGTGGGGGGGATAAGGGCTCCTTTGAGATCAGAAAAAGCGTGAAGGAGGCTGCCGCCTCCATCTCCAAGAGGGTCGATGAGTTCACCAGAGATGGCGGGGATAAGAGATGAGGGTCGCCGCTTTTAGGACTTTTTGGATCATATCACTCGGAGTGGCTCTCGCGCTCTCTGCCCTGACATTTGGGCCAAGGCCGGCCTTGGCCCAACCAGAGATCCCCATCCCAAGCATAAATCTTGGAGTCGGGGAGGCTGAGACGCCGCAGGACGTAGCCGTCAGCCTCCAGATCCTCTTTCTCATAACCATCCTCTCGCTCGCTCCGGCCATCCTCATCATGACGACCTCGTTCATGCGGATCGCCATCGTCCTCTCCTTTGTCCGCAACGCGCTCGGCACCCAGCAGGTTCCACCCTCTCAGGTCATCGTGGGACTCGCCCTCTTTTTAACCCTCTTCATCATGGCTCCGGTCTTCAACCAGATAAATACCGAGGCCCTCGGACCCTACTTAAACGGAGAGGTAGATCAAGCTCAGGCCATCGAGACGGCGACGGGACCGCTTAGAACATTCATGTTCAAACAGACCAGGGAGAAGGATCTCGCCCTCTTTGTGAGCCTGGCCAAGATGGAGCGGCCCAAAGCCCCAAGCGACATCCCAACTCACGTGCTCATCCCCGCCTTCATAATCAGCGAACTTAAGACCGCCTTCATCATGGGTTTTCTTATATACATCCCGTTTCTGGTCATTGACATGATAATAGCGAGCATACTGATGTCCATGGGCATGATGATGCTGCCGCCCATCATGATATCCCTCCCCTTGAAGTTGCTTCTTTTTGTCATGGTGGACGGCTGGCATCTCATCACCCGCTCGCTGGTAATGGGTTTTCGCTAATGAAAAAGGGAGCGCAAGTAAAGGGGGGGTTTGATTGACTGAAGGCATGGTTATGGAGATGGGCCGAAGGACGCTGATATTGGTCCTTCAGATAACATTGCCCATCTTGACCTTTACCTTGATAGCTGGACTTGCCATAAGCATCTTTCAGGCCGTAACCCAGGTTCACGAGTTCACCTTGACCTTCATACCCAAGGTCTTTGCGGCCATTTCGGCCCTGGTCATCTTCGGCCCCTGGATGCTGGGGCTTCTCCTCAGCTTCACCTCAAGGATCCTGATAGATCTGCCAAACTTCATCAAGTAGCGCTCGGGCCTTACGCCCAAGGAGAGGGCCGATGAATTATCTCTCGCCAACCAAAATGGAATTTATCTCCTTCATACTGATATTTGCCAGGGTGAGCGGCCTCTTCTTTGCCGCCCCCATCTTCTCGGCCCGCAACGTCCCCCAGAGGGTCAAACTGGGCCTGGCCTTCTTCTTGGCCATCATAATCATGCCATTCATCGAGATCCCTCCCATTGATGAGCGCCTAGTCTATCTGACCATCTCTATTGGCAAAGAGCTTATGGTCGGCCTGATAATCGGCTACATTCCAAACCTCATCTTCAGCGGCATTCTGATTGCCGCCAAGACCATCGACTTCATGATGGGTTTTGGTATCGCCAACGTCATCGACCCCATCACCAACATCCAAGTCTCGGTCATCGGCCAGTTCCAGTACATCTTGGCCCTCATCTTCTTTCTGGTCATAAATGGTCACCACCTTCTATTTACCGCCCTCTCCCAGAGCTTTACCATTCTGCCGCTCGGAGCCTTTACCGTCTCGGGAGCCCTGGTAGAGAACATAACCCGCTTCTTCTCAGACATCTTCGTCATCTCCGTAAAGATAGGCGCCCCGGCCATCGGAGCCCTCTTCATGGCCAACCTGGTCCTTGGCATCATCGCTCGAACGATGCCTCAAATGAACGTCTTCATAGTCGGCATCCCTCTAAATATCGGGGTGGGCTTCGCCATTCTGGTGATAACCATGCCCTTCTTCTTCTACTATTTGAGCAGCGTGATACGCGGTATTCCCCTAGAGATACTTGGCGCTTTGAGGTAGGTGAATTATGGCCGATCCCAGTAAAACAGAGAGGGCGACTCCGAGACGCCGCCAGGAAACCAGGCAGAAGGGCCAGGTCTCAAAGAGCAATGAGATAAATTCGGCCGTCATCATTCTGGCCGTCTTCTTCGCCTTAAGGCTTTCTGGCCAATCGATCATCTACGAGATAGAGGCCCTCTTCACTTCGATCTATTCCAATCTTGGCAGCACTTCGCTCACACCGGAGAGCCTCTCGGCCATCTTCGCTTCGGTCCTCATGGTCATGGTCAGGATCCTTGCTCCGATATTCCTGGTCGTCGTGGTGGTTAGCTTCATCGCGAGCATCGGTCAAGTCGGCTTCCTCCTCTCTTTGGAATCGCTCAAACCCAGCTTGAACAAGATCAATCCCATATCGGGAGCCAAGAACCTCTTCTCGCCAAGATCCCTCATGGAGTTGGTAAAATCGATGATAAAACTCTTGATATTCGGCTACATCGGCTACTCGGTGACCATGAAGAACCTGCCGATGATCATACAGCTCATCGATATGGATCTCGGTCAGATCCTGGTAACAATGGCCGAAGTAGCCTACGAGATCGGCGTCAAGATCGGTGTCGCCCTATTCGTCCTGGCCGCCTTCGACTATGCCTATCAGCGCTACGAGCATGAAAAGAGCATGAAGATGAGCAAGCAGGAGATCAAAGATGAGATCAAACAGGCCGAAGGCGATCCCAAGATCAAGGGGAAGATAAAGAGAAAACAGCTCCAGATGGCCATCTCCCGGATGATCCAGGAGGTCCCCAAGGCAGACGTCATCATCACCAATCCCATCCACCTGGCCGTGGCCCTACGCTATGAGCCCGATTCGATGGCCGCTCCAAGGGTGGTGGCCAAGGGAGCCCGCCTTATGGCCGAGAGAATAAAAGAGATAGCATCCATCCACAATATCCCTATAATAGAGGATAGGCTTCTCGCCCAATCCCTCTATAAGACGTGCGAGCCGGGCGAAGAGATTCCGGCCTCGCTCTTTAAGGCGGTGGCTGAAATCTTGGCCTACGTCTACCAGATAAGTCGCAAGAAGGCTATGTAATTTGGGGAGCATTCCATATAAGATGGCAAACGGAACCGAAGCGGCCTCTGGGCTGAGAAAGGCCAGATATAACGATCTGACTGTCGCCATGATCCTTGCGATCATAGTGATGATGCTCATCATCCCGATCCCCGCCCCCCTCTTGGATCTCCTCTTAAGCTTAAATCTCACCTTAAGCATCGTCGTCCTCCTTTTGACCATGTATATCGATAAGGCCCTGGAACTTTCGATCTTTCCAAGCCTTCTCCTCATCACAACGGTCTTTAGGCTGGCCCTCTACATCGGGGCGACCCGCCTAATCCTCTCGCAGGGCTCGGCCGGCGTCGTCATTCAGGCTTTTGGCTCGGCCATCATCGGCGGAAATTACGTCGTCGGCATCATCATCTTCATCATCCTTGTCATCATCCAGTTTCTGGTCGTCACCCAGGGAACGACGAGAATAAGCGAGGTCGCAGCGAGATTTACCTTGGACGCAATGCCCGGCAAGCAGATGTCGATAGACGCCGACTTGAACGCCGGCATAATAACCGAAGAAGAGGCCAAGATGAGACGGCGCGAGGTCGAAGACGAGGCCGACTTCTTTGGAGCCATGGATGGTGCAAGTAAGTTCGTCAAGGGAGACGCCATCGCCGGCATAATAATTATGATAGTCAACCTGCTCGGCGGCTTCATAATCGGAGCCGTCCAGCTAGGCATGGACATAGTGACCTCGCTTCAGACCTTCGGAACGCTGGCCATTGGAGCCGGCCTGGTTATCCAGGTCTCCTCCCTCCTCTTTTCCACGGCGGCCGGCACCATCGTGACCCGGGCGGCTTCGGAGAAACCGTTCGGTGATGAGCTGACGACCCAGCTTCTGGCCCGTCCCAAAGCTCTGGCCATAGCGGCAATCCTTCTCATCCTCTTCGCTCTGGTCCCGGGCCTGCCCAAGCTCCCCTTCTTTCTGGTCGCAGCGGGAATCGGAGGCGCCTACTACCTCCTCAGTCAGCCGACCGAAGAGGCGGCCTTGGCCGAGCCCGAGATGAGAGAGGCTGAAGAGGATAGAATGCGAACGCCGGAAGGCATACTGGAGAACCTTCAGTACGATCCGATAGAGCTGGATATCGGCTACGGATTGATACCTCTCGTCGATCCCGACCAGGGCGGCGAGCTTTTGGATAGGATCACCTTGATGCGCAAGCAGATAGCTATGGACCTTGGCTACATCGTCTCGCCGATCAGGATACGCGACAACATCCAACTCGGCTCGCATGATTACGTGATCAAGATACGAGGCGTGGAGATGACCCGATACTCAATCATGCTCGACCATTACATGGCCATCGAGAGCGGCGGCGTAGAGGAGAAGGTGGAGGGCATACCGACCAAAGAGCCAGCCTTTTCTCTGGATGCACTCTGGATAACCGAAACCCAAAAGGAAGGGGCCGAACTCTTAGGTTACACCGTGGTCGATCCGGCTTCGGTCGTCATAACCCACCTCTCAGAATTGGTCAAGAAGAACTCCTACCAGCTTCTGGGCCGTCAAGAGGTCCAGGCCTTAATCGATAACACCAAACGGAATTTCCCGATCATCGTCGAAGAGCTGATTCCAGGCCAAATGACGGTGGGTGAAGTCCAGAAGGTGCTTCAGAACCTCTTGAGAGAGAAGGTCGCCATCCGCGATATGGTAACCATTCTAGAGACGCTCGGCGATCACGCGAGCCACATCAGAGATATCGACTATCTGACCGACCGGGTAAGGCAAGCCTTGGCCAGAAATATCTGCAATCAATATAAGGAGAACGACCGCATCTACGTCCTAACCCTCTCGCCCGAATTGGATAGCGAGATAGCCGAGGCCATCCAACAGACGGAGCAGGGCTCTCAAGTCGCCCTGGAACCGAGCCGGGTCAACAAGATAATATCGGATATCTCGGTCAAGCTTGAGATACTGCTCAAAGAAGGACACAGCCCCATCCTGCTCTGCTCGGGCAAGATCAGATCTCCCTTCAAACGCTTAACCGCCCGTTTCGTGCCCGACCTCATCGTCCTATCCTTCTTAGAGATCGTCCCCAATATCGAGCTCAAGATCGTCGGGATGGTGAGCTGATGAGGGTAAAGAGATACGAGGGGGCAACGATAGAGGAAGCCCTAGCCAAGGTCAAGGCCGACTTGGGCCGCGAGGCCATCATCCTTCATACCAAGCGGAGCCCCAAGAAGGGTCCCTTCAAATTCCTTTCAAAGGAGAGGGTTGAGATCACGGCCGCCCTCGACTTGAACCTGATGGGCGACCCGCCGATGAAGCGAGAAGGGTCGGACCCCAGGGCAAGCGATCTTGCACCCCGCCTCGAAGAGAAGCTCGGCATGCTAAGAGACGAGATGGACGAGATAAAGACGATGATCCGCTCCATATCACCAATTGAGAATGATCCCTTCATGGCGGAGGCATCGGAGGCGATGATGGAGGCGCTAAAGAGTTTAACCCAGCAAGGAGTCGATGAGGAACTGGCCAAAAATATCATCGTCTCGGCCAAGCAGAACCTGGGTGAAGGCGCTTCTGGCCCCACCCAGCTCAAAGAGGCCCTCTTCTCTGAGATATCGGCAAGGGTCAGGGTTGAAGGAACCCTGGAGGAGCTGGGCGAAGGACGAAAGGTCATCGCCCTGGTCGGGCCGACCGGAAGCGGAAAAACGACCACCATAGCCAAGTTGGCCGCTCGAAGCAGCATATTCTCAGGCAAAAATGTCGCCTTGATTACGGCCGATACCTACCGCATAGCCGCAGTCGAACAGCTCAAAATCTATGCCGAGATCATCGGAGCACCGGTCGAAATAGTCTTCTGTCAGGATGATATGAGAACTACCTTGAGAAAACATGAGGATAAGGATCTCATCCTGATCGATACGGCCGGGCGAAGCCCCCACAATCAGGATCAGATCCTGGAGCTCGCTGACCTCATCTCCGCCTGCCAACCGGATCAGATCATCTTGGTCTTGAGCTTAACCACCAAACCGGCCGATCTCATCGATGCCGTCGAAAGGTTTTCCAAGGCCAATGTCTCCAACCTCCTCTTCACCAAGCTGGATGAGACCCGGAGCCCGGGAAGCATGCTCGGCCTCCTCAAGGAGACCGGGCTTCCTCTATCTTACATAACGGATGGCCAAAATGTTCCAGATGATATCGAGGCGGCAAGCCCCGCCCTGGTGGCTAAGATAATTTTAAGGATCGGAAATGATTGAAAAGAAGGATCAGGCAAAAAAACTTAGAGAGCTCGCAAAGGAGAAGGGGGTTCCAAAAACCAAGACCAAAAAGACAGCCTTTCCGGTCAGATCAAAGAGCCGGGTCATCGCCATAACCAGTGGTAAGGGCGGGGTCGGCAAGACCAATATAGCCATCAACCTTGCAATCGCCCTATCTGGGCGAGGCAAGAAAGTCCTTCTCTTAGATGCCGATCTGGGTCTTGCCAATATAGACGTCTTGCTAGATCTGACTCCAAAATATAATCTAAAGCACCTAGTGGCTTCGGAGAAGAGACTTGCCGATATCATACTCGAAGGACCGGGCGGGATAAGAATAATACCTGGAGCTTCGGGTATAATGGAACTGACAGAACTTTCCGATGAAGAGAGAGCTAAACTAATTTTAAAATTCGTCGATATAGAGGATGAGTCGGATATCACCTTGATCGATACCGGAGCAGGCATATCCAAAAATGTCCTCGATTTCATAATGGCGGCCGGTGAGGCGGTGGTGGTGACCACCCCGGAGCCGACGGCCATAACGGACGCTTACGGGCTGATCAAGGTGGTCAGCGAGAGAGATTTTGATGTCGATGTCGGGCTCATCGTCAATATGGTGAGCGGAGAGGCCGAGGGCAAAGAGGTCTTCGACAGGATATCCCTGGTGGCCAAGCAGTTCTTGAATAAAAGAGTAGATAGTCTGGGCTATATATTTAAGGATGTGGCTGTGACCAAGGCTGTCAGAATGCAGAGGCCCTGGCTTATCGAATCGCCGACAAGCCACGCCTCAAGGTCACTTCTTAGGGTGGCCGATCTCTTTGCTCGGTCCGATTCTGCCCATCCGAAGGGGGAAGGGCTGATGAATTTCTTTATGCGGCTTTTTATTGGTGGTGAAGCTGATGAACTTGGATAAAGTATTTCAGAGGGGCCTTGAGGTTGATATCTACTCCAAAGCTCTAGACCAATCCTGGAAGAGCGAGGTCTTCGGGGTGGATGAAGGTCTGATATTGGCCCAATTGCCTAGCGACGGCGCCGATATAGAAAGGCTCCGCCCCAATGTGCGCTTGAAGCTCTCTGCCCTGGCCGAGACGGGACGCTATAATCTCGAGACCGAAGTCTTCGAGCTCAGAGGCGACATTTCGCTATTGGCTTTGAAACCTTTGAAGGAGGCTTCGGTGATCCAGAGACGCGAGTTTTACCGGCTTAGAAATCCGAACATCGGGCTGAAATACAGGCTCGTCGAAACGAGCCAGGATCTATACTCTTCCCGGCTCTACTTCGCCAGAGCCCTGGATATAAGCGGCGGCGGAGCCGCGATAGAGATCCCAAACGACCCAGATATCAAGGTGAAAAAGAGGATAAGGCTGCAGATACACCTTCCCAGCCTTGAAGAGAGCATAAATATCGTCGGGGAGATCTTGGGTGCTACCCTGGGCGACGACGGTTTCCTTACGGTCAGGGTCTATTTCAATACGATAAAGGAGAGTGACCGGGACAAGGTAATCGGGTTCCTCCTTAAAGAGCAGGCCATAAGGAGGGATTGATGACCTCCTATCTCACCGATCAAAACAACATCGCAGCAATCAGGTTATTTTTGGGCATCATCCTCGGCCTGGTATCCGGCCTGTTCGCCTTCATCTCGGGAGGCGATATAATAAACATCTTCTACAAAAGAGCCCTTCTCGCCTTCATCCTAGTCTCCATCCTGGTAAGAGCGGTCTCTTACGTGATAAGAAAGATCTTCTCCGAAGCGGCCATCGCCGATTGCGTCACAAGGAGACAAAGGGCAAATCCGGCATCCACGTAATAGATTCCTCAAAATCCTCAACTAACCCTCGATTGAATCCGATTAAATGAATATGTGAATTTTACCTTTAATATTACTTTGGAACCCGAGGTGAGTTAAGATTAAGGGCAAGGATAATTGGACTCGTTATAAGATCAATGGAGATAAGAAGGCTCGCGAGGAACTGATAATCGAGTATCTACCGCTTGTCAAATACATCGTCGAGCGGATGAAGGACAATCTCTCTCCCAAGCTCAAGATGGAGTCAAACGACCTGGTCAGCAACGGGATAATCGGTCTAATCGACGCCATCGAGAAGTTCGATCTCTCTAGGGGCTTAAAATTTGAGACCTACGCCATCCCCAGAATCAGAGGCTCCATTGTCGATGAGCTTCGCCTCTCGGACGACGCCCCCCGCTCTCTGCGCCAGAAGGCCAAGCGTCTGCTCGAGGCCCACGTCAAACTGGAGAAAGAGCTCGGCAGAGAGGCCAAGGACGTTGAGCTGGCTGAAGAGCTCGGCATGGATATGAGTAGCTATAACCTGATGCTGGCCGAGGTCAACAGGATGTCGCTAGTCTCTTTGGAGGATTTCATCGTAAGCGACTCCGATTCGACCCTGACCTTCAGCGAAAGGCTGGATGATAAGCTAGCGGAAAACCCCCTCCAAGTGCTCGAGGCCAAGGACATCAAGGCCGCTTTGGCCCGAGGCATAGAGAGCCTTGCCAAACAGGAGCGGATAGTGATATCTCTCTATTACCATGACGGCCTGACTCTGAAAGAAGCAAGCCAGGTTCTGGGCCTTTCGGAATCTAGAGTCTCGCAGATACGGACCAAGGCGGTCTTGCGCTTGCGTGAGATGCTCAGCCACCTAGAGCAGGACGCTCTGGTCTAATTCAAGAGGAAACCGGATGGAAGATAAGGAATCGATAGAGGTAGAAGCGAAAATCAAAGAGGCGGCCATAAAGGCCGCCCTTAAGATACTCAAGGCTCACAGGAGTGAGGTCTCCTTGGAGTCATCGGATGGCGATGCGCCATCGAGCGCCGGAGCCTACCGCTTTAAAGCCGTCCATTCTGAGGAGATTAACCCGGGGGAAGAAAAGGAAAATTCTCAAAAGGAGATCTCCGCCGATCTTGATGGCTCTTTTAGCCTCCTTGCCAAGGGCGATGGCATCTTCCTTCGGGTCTATCCTCCGGAGGGACAGGGCCAGAGCGTCGGGCTTGAGCGGGTCATGGCAAGGATTAGGTACTGTGAGATCAAAGACTTCGATATGAAGAACGTAATGGAGGCTGTAAGCAAACAGGATAGCATCGATGTCTGGATAGCTCCCGTCCAGCCGATAACTCCCAAGGATGGCGAGATCACGATAACCGTATCCAGGGACAAGGTCACGGCAAACGCTCTCATCAGCGAGCCCTGGGGGGACGGCAAACCTGCAAGCAAAGAGGATATCGAGTCGGCCCTCATGATGAACAACGTAACCTACGGCGTCGAATGGGGCCTCATAGAAAGGATAGCCGCCGATAAGCGAGGTTTCTATTACGGCAAACCGGTCCTTTTAGCTCAAGGGGTCCCTCCCATCGACGGCGAGAATGCCAGCGTCGAGTACCTCTTTGAGAGGGGCCCCCACAAGAAGGAATTGATCGAAAACCCCGAAAACTTGCGGATAGACTTTCGTGAAATAAACGAGATAATAAACGTCACCAAGGACGAGCCCTTGGCAAAAAAGACCCCCCCTACCCCTGGAGTTCCGGGAGTCAGCGTCTTTGGCGAAGGGATCTTACAGAAGGCGGGCAAGGATAGAAGGATTCCTATCGGACAGAACGTCTACACGGTCGAAGATGAAGATGGGGAGACCGCCTTCGCCAAGATAGACGGAACTCCCCACATAAAGGACGGCAAGATAACCGTCCTGCCCATCTATCAAACCAGCGGCGACGTAGATTTTTCGGTCGGCAACATAGACTTCATCGGAAGCGTCGTCATCAGAGGTTGGGTCAGAGACGGCTTCTCCGTTAAAGCCAAGGGAAGTATCGAGGTTAGGGGGGGCGTGGAGGGCGCCACCCTGGAAGCGGAAGAGGCGATAATCATCGGGGCGGGCGTCCAGTCTCACAGCAAGGGAATAGTAAAAGCCGGCGGGGACGTAACGGCAAAATATATCAGCAACGCCATTATCCATTCCAGGGGAAATGTCATAGTCGGAGATGCCGTCCTGCACAGCGAAATATTCGCCCATAAGAAGATCTTGGTCAAACGGGGCAAGGGGCTCATTTCAGGTGGAGTCATTAGGGCCGGAGAGGACGTCGATGCCAATAACATCGGCTCCCACCTTGGGACCGAGACCGTGATAGAGGTCGGCATCATCCCGGAAGTTAGGGCAGAATATGACCTTGTCAAAAACGAGATAGAGGAGAAGTCACGAAAGATAGACGATACTGAAAAGGCGATACTGCTCCTGGAGAAGGAGCGGAAGGAGAAGGGCTTTCTAACCAAGGATCGGGTCGGTCTCTACGAGAGGCTCAAGACCAATATCTCCTTTTTTGAGGATGATAACACCCTCCTCAAAAAGAGATTGGACCAGCTCAAAGAGACACTATTCGCTTCGCGCTTCGCCAAAGTATCGGCTTCAAGAAAGATATTTTCACAAGTGAAGGTGACCATAAGAGGTGCTATAATAAACGTAACCGACGAGCTCGACTCCTGCTCGCTCTATGAAAAGAATGGAGAAATCCATATCGGAACGTATTCACCTTAATGAGGACGGGTATGTCCATTCGCCCAAGTGACCTGCAGATAATAATACAAAAGACCCAGGATGTAGAGAGAATCCAGCAGATACAACAACAACATTCCCGCATTCAACAGCAGCAATTTGCCCAAGAGATGAACAAGATCCACAAAAACAGAGAGAAGGATGTAACCCAGACCCCAAAGCCACAAGAGGCAGAGATAAGAGAGGAAGAGCGAAGGAAAAAGGGTGGAGAGAAGAAGTCCGAGGAAGAGGCATACAACGAACAGGGTGCCCACGATGAGGATGAGGAAGAAGAGACGGGTCAAAATTTGGATATAAAGATTTAGGGGGATTGTTGGAAATATTGATCTTCTTATTGCTGCTGATCTTGGTACTCTTACCATTCCTACTAGCGAAAGGGATGAGAAAGAGCTCGCTATTTGCCGATGAAGCCGGAAAACACCTCGAGCTCAAAGAACTGGAAAACTCTTTGAGCCACCTCCTCTCCGAAATCGAAACGGCCTCTGAAAGAGCTCTTGGTGAGGCTGACCGGGCAACGATCCGTTTGGAACTCGTCATCAAGAGGGCCGAAGAGTTGATTGATAATATGGCCCACGTGACCAGAGAGCAGAAAATTGAGATGAAGTCGCCGGATAAGGAAAGCTTAAGCATCAACGAGATAGCAAAAGGACTAAGCCTGGATGAGATGGTCTCTTTGGGTCTTAGCTCCAATCAGATCGCCCAGGTCTTGGGCATAGGGGCCGGTGAAGTCGAATTGATACTTAACCTGAAGGCAAACAAAAGATTCGATAACTGAGCTGGCGCATTTTACCTGTCGAGCCCTATTTTGAACCATCCTCATCATTTACGTGCTTTGCGTAAATCGGACAGACCCTACATTCAAGACCAGCCTTACAAAGACAGCCATTCTTATTTACCCAGCAGCTTTCACCCTTCTTATAGGCCTCGCAGCTGAGATAGTGGCTGGCCGGACAGCCTTTGAGTTGCCAGCATCTCTTCACTTCAAAACTCCCTTTTCTTAAAGATTAATTGATTTCAAATATGACCAATGGAGGCCATAAATGCCCTTTAGGAGCACCTATTCTTAAGCGGGCTATCGATTAGAATAGCCCGCTTAAGGAGTTTATGGTGCTATTTAATTATGACTAGAAATGACCTTGTCTCTAGAAGGCCCTTACGTAGAGCAAGGAGCCCGCAATAACCAGAAGGAGGCTTATCATTATCAGTATATTGGTACCGATATCCCTGGTGTATGAACGGATCGAATCCCTGGTCTCTTCGACGTCTATGGCAGCATAGAGCGCTTGCTCGGCCCCGGCGAATCTCTTTTCGGAGAGGAAGGTGAGACCAGCCAGGATCATCCTTCTAATCCAGTTCATCTCCTGATAGACGCCATAGGTCAGTATCTTGTAGGTCAATTGGGCCTTGCCGGCTTCAAAAAGCGCTCTCTGGAAGAGCTGCTCTATCCTATCGGACTCGACGAAGTCCTCGGCTTTGGCCATGCTCTCCATGCCCATCTCACCAAATATGGTGAATTGGGCGCGGAGCTCTTCTAAGGTGGCCGGACCTTCGCCGGTTCCCAACATGCCCTCTCCGCCATACATCTTGCTGATCTCTTCCAGCTTGACGATGGTATCTTGCAGGCGATTCAGCTTATCCTTAATAATCTTCTGATCCCTCTCCAGAGTCTTTTCGGCGCTGGTAAGCAGCCTGTTCAACCAATAGACATCCTCTTTGCTTAGGAGGTTCGGGTTGCTCTCGACGGCAGCTCCCATATATCTTAGGGCGCTGAGGTCGGCTCTGGAGAGATGCTCCTCGCGGATCAAGGGCTCCTCTATCTGGATTAAGACCTTTCTTAAGGCGTGGAGCTCCCTCTGGGAGAGATCGTCCAATCCCCTATTCAAGTTTGAGACGGCTTCTGCAATATCCCTGATAATCTCGCCTCTGATTTTCTGCTCTTCGAGCAGGGTTGCCACGCGCACGCTTATCTCTCTGCGCCTTTCGTGCTTGCCCTTGAAGAGATAGGTGTTGATCCTGCGCCTGATCCTATTGTTGAGTGAATCAACATTTCTCGGCACGTTGACAAGACCCGCTTCCAATAAGAAGCTTCCGGCTTTCAGCCTGATCCTATCGAACGCACTAAGGGTCTTTGGCATCTTAGCAAGTACGGCTTCCAATAAGAAGCTTCCGGCTTTCAGCCTGATCCTATCGAACGCACTAAGGGTCTTTGGCATCTTAGCAAGTACGGCTTCCAATAAGAAGCTTCCGGCTTTCAGCCTGATCCTATCGAACGCACTAAGGCTCCGCTTGGGAAGGGTTAAAGCCCCCGACTCGACAAGCCCCGTCTCTATGTTCGACTTGACGCTATTCTTGGATTCGGCAACGAACTTATTGAAGAACAAGAAGGCGGCCGAGATCTTGAGATACCAGTACCTGACCGAGATCCATTCCGGCGGGTGAATGTGGAAGAGACCTATGCGATAACCTAAGACGAAATACATTCCGCCGCCCATAACCGCCATAGCCGAACCCAAGATGTTGTGAAGGGCGTCAGCGTTGCTGAAGACTGCCTTAGTAACCGGGTCAAACCAGAGAGGAATGATCGACTTTATCTCTCCCGCAGCCGCATGGGTATTGAACAGTATATGATAGGGATGGGAGGCCGGATTATAACCAAAGTAGGCCAGAGCCGGTCCAATGAAGCTCTCTATCATCCAGTTGGGCTTCATGCCGATGAAGATGATGACCGAAGCTAGAGTCACAAGCGCGATGGTCATGTAGATCGGCTCGCGCTCGACATCTTTGTACTTCTCCGGCCTCTTCCAGATGAAGACGAAGAGCCACATCTTGAAGTTGGAGCAGAAGGTTCCAAAGGCCGTCAGCATGAAGATTATTTCGGCTACCAGGAGCAAGATGTCCTTCTTGCCGACCGCCGAAAAGGCGGCCGAGTGATCAAACGCCTCGAAAATGGCATGGTGGAGAAGGGTCTTACTGGCAAAACCGTTGAAGAAGGGCACGCCCGCTATGCCGAAGACCGCAATCAAGCAGGCTATGGCCACAATCGGCATGTTCCGCCAGAGACCACCCAGTTTATACATGTCGAGCTCGTGCGTTCTAAAGTAGACCGCACCGATACTCATGAATAAGAGGGCCTTAAAGAGAGCGTGGTTGACGATATGATAGATACCGCCCGCAAAACCCATGGCCCCGTCTGCACCGAGGTAAGCCGCACAACCGAAACCGAAGACGATGTAGCCCATCTGAGAGACGCTGTGGTAAGCAAGCATCCTCTTGCAATTGGCCGTGAGCAAGGCGTTAACGACACCAAAGAACATTGTGATTATTCCGAGCCAGAGGAGAGCGTAACCCAAGGTAGTCTTGGTCGTCCATTCGGCCACGTGACCGGCAGCAGCCGAATGGGTCGCCGCTGCCTCGGCAAAGACCGGATGGGCCTCAGTGTAGAGGGTATTGATGGATCTGATGATACCGTAAGCGCCGGCCTTGATCATAACGCCAGAGAGAAGCATGCTGGCCGGAGTCGGAGCAACCGGGTGAGCTTCGGGCAGCCAGACATGGAGGAAGAAGACGCCGGCTTTGGCTCCAAAGCCGGCGACCATGCAGGCCGCTATTATATACCTCATATTAGTTGGGACCGTCTTCTGGATCAATTCGGCCATCGGCATGATGTTTAGTTGACCGGTATAGGAGAAGAGAAGCAGAATACCGACCAGAAGGGCCAGACCGAAGATGATGCCGAACCAGAGATAGAGCTTTCCGGCCGAGAAGGCCGCCTCGTTCTCTTCGTGAATTACCAGCATGACCGAGAAGAGACCGAGCATCTCAAAGAAGATGAAGAGAGAGAGAAAATCTCTGGACAAAAGGACACCGAGGTCCGCACTCAAGGTCAAAAGGACAAAGGTGGCATACCTTGTCCTAGCATGCTCGTGCGACATATAACTTACAGCATATATCGATGATAAGAGCCATAAGAACGATGTCGTGAGCGCTATCAGTAGCGCCGTCGGATCGACCTTGAATCCTAAATTTAAAAATCCATAAACGCGTTCAATGCCAAGATAGGTATGGCCTTTAATAGATACTCCCTTGACCACCGGATTATACATCATAAGAAGGACCAAGAAGGTAGCCAAGGTGGTAAGGACCGTGGCTGCATTTCTTAACTTCTCCCTCTTGTTGAGTAATCCGGCAACCAGGGCCCCCCCGGCCGGTACAAGACATGCTACCAGCGGAAGAGAAGCTGTAAGATTACTTACTCCGCCCGTTACGGGCCCAGCTACTGCTGCCGCACTCATACACTTTCCTCCAATACTTTAATTTAATGGTGCCCCGCGTCAGGGGCCGCGCCATGATCTTCTCCGTGACCCGATCCATGTCCGTGATCGGACCCGTGATCACCCGGCTCTTCGTCGTGACGACCGAGAACCCCGTAGAAGGTGATCAGGAAGGCCGCCACAAACATGACGAATATCCTAATCGTGCCGAGCTGCTGAGTCTCATGAAACGACCTTAGCATCAGGGGATAATCTAGTCCCTTGATGGCAAAGACCATGATGACGATGAGGAAGCCAAGGAGCATACCCTCGCTGTGGCCCTTGCCGCGCAGCTTGATCTTGAGGGCATAGAGCAGGCAGATGACGAAGGTTGCGATGGTGAGACCCCATTGGA
Source organism: Actinomycetota bacterium (assembly GCA_030017835.1). Classification (NCBI taxonomy): domain Bacteria; kingdom Bacillati; phylum Actinomycetota; species Actinomycetota bacterium. The sequence continues at coordinate 37,923 of JASEGU010000008.1, forward strand.
TCTGATAGTACTGCATCGCCACCTTATCGACCTCATGGCCGCCCTCCGCCGCCGCGCTGGCCAAGGCGATCCCCGAAGGGATCAGCCCTAGGACCAAGGTGACTATCGTTATATATAGCTTTCTGATTGAACCGCTTCTCATGAGCACCCCTACTTAAGCAAGATATTGGTGGCTGCTTTTATGATATCTAGTGGGAAACCTGGAGCCTTGGCGAATATGCCGACCACGATGACCCCGAGCGCACCGACGAGAACCGGGATGGTCATGACGGCCGGAGCCTCTATCGACTCGACCTTGGCGGCTTCGCCGTGGCCATGCTCGTCATGGCCGTGTCCGGCCGCTGCTTCACCCTCGGCCTTCTGGAAGAAGGCGGTGTAGATGATGGGCAGGAAGTAGGCGCCTCCAAGGAGCGAGCTTATGAGGAGGACTATGACGAAGAAGACTCCGCCCGCATCGAGCGCACCGATGGCCAAGTACCACTTGCTGATGAAGCCGACAAAGGGCGGAAGACCGATCATGCCGAGGGCGGCTATCGTGAAGGCGATGAAGGTTAAGGGCATCTTGTTACCAAGACCGCGAAACTCGCTCACATTGGCCTTGCCCGATTGATGGATGATGTTACCGGCGCACATGAAGAGAGTTCCTTTCATGAGGGCGTGGTTAATGATGTGAACCAGGGCTCCCGCGATTGAGAACTCGGTCAAAAGGACGGTTCCAAGAACTATGTAGCCCATCTGACCGATGGTCGAATAGGCGAGCCTCCTCTTAAGGTTGTCCTGATTTAGGGCCAGTATCGAGGAGACGATGATGGTGAATGAGACTATGTAGGCCAGGGTGAAGGAGACGTTCAAGCTCTTGACCAAGGCCACGCCAAAGACGTTGAGCACGGTTCTAACGATACCGAAGGCACCGACGGCGACCATGACGCCCGAAAGGATGGCACTAAAGGGAGCCGGAGCTACCGGGTGAGCCTGAGGGACCCAGCCGTGCAGTGGCATCATGGCGGCTTTGACACTGAAGCCGATCATGAAGCCCCAGAAGAGGACGAGAAGAGCTGCCCTATTCTGAGCCGCGAGCGCCGGTATACCGGCCATGGAGAGATCCAAGGTGCCGGCCAAGAAGTATGTATAGATGATCGAGAAGAGCACGAAGGAGGAACCGATCAATATGTAGACCATGTATTTCTTACCGGCTGCCAGGGCTTCCGGGGTCTCCTCATGAACTATCAAGGGATAGGTCGAGAAGGAGAAGAGCTCGTAGAATATGAGATAGGTAAAGAGGTTGGCCGATATGGCAACACCGACCGTCCAGGATAGACATAGGGCCACGAAGCTGAAGTAGCGTCTCTTGGAGTGACCGTGAGACATATAGCCTATCGAGTGAATGGTGGCCAAGACCCAGATGAGGGCGGCCGTGAAGACCAGAAGAAGACCGAGTTGATCGACCCTTAGGGCAAAGTTTATGCCGGGAACGACCTCACCCAGACTCGCCTCATAGACCCCCCCGCCGATGACCGTTTTCATCATCGAGAGGGTGACGACGAAGGTTGCCACCGAGGCGATTACGCCCAGGAAGGAACCCAAGCCGCTCCTCTTCTCGCCGAGCAAGAAGATGAGGACCGCAAAGACTAGTGGGATTAAGACAACTAAGAGTGCGGGATTCGAAAACATAGCTTGCGAACTACCGTTCATCTTTAAAACCTCCTTAAATAGTATTATGAAGCACGTCTAAAGCTTGAAAGCTGTGAAATAGGTATTAATGGTGCCCCGCGTCAGGGGCCGCGCCATGATCTTCTCCGTGACCCGATCCATGTCCGTGATCGGACCCGTGATCACCCGGCTCTTCGTCGTGACGACCGAGAACCCCGTAGAAGGTGATCAGGAAGGCCGCCACAAACATGACGAATATCCTAATCGTGCCGAGCTGCTGAGTCTCATGAAACGACCTTAGCATCAGGGGATAATCTAGTCCCTTGATGGCAAAGACCATGATGACGATGAGGAAGCCAAGGAGCATACCCTCGCTGTGGCCCTTGCCGCGCAGCTTGATCTTGAGGGCATAGAGCAGGCAGATGACGAAGGTTGCGATGGTGAGACCCCATTGGATCTGATAGTACTGCATCGCCACCTTATCGACCTCATGGCCGCCCTCCGCCGCCGCGCTGGCCAAGGCGATCCCCGAAGGGATCAGCCCTAGGACCAAGGTGACTATCGTTATATATAGCTTTCTGATTGAACCGCTTCTCATGAGCACCCCTACTTAAGCAAGATATTGGTGGCTGCTTTTATGATATCTAGTGGGAAACCTGGAGCCTTGGCGAATATGCCGACCACGATGACCCCGAGCGCACCGACGAGAACCGGGATGGTCATGACGGCCGGAGCCTCTATCGACTCGACCTTGGCGGCTTCGCCGTGGCCATGCTCGTCATGGCCGTGTCCGGCCGCTGCTTCACCCTCGGCCTTCTGGAAGAAGGCGGTGTAGATGATGGGCAGGAAGTAGGCGCCTCCAAGGAGCGAGCTTATGAGGAGGACTATGACGAAGAAGACTCCGCCCGCATCGAGCGCACCGATGGCCAAGTACCACTTGCTGATGAAGCCGACAAAGGGCGGAAGACCGATCATGCCGAGGGCGGCTATCGTGAAGGCGATGAAGGTTAAGGGCATCTTGTTACCAAGACCGCGAAACTCGCTCACATTGGCCTTGCCCGATTGATGGATGATGTTACCGGCGCACATGAAGAGAGTTCCTTTCATGAGGGCGTGGTTAATGATGTGAACCAGGGCTCCCGCGATTGAGAACTCGGTCAAAAGGACGGTTCCAAGAACTATGTAGCCCATCTGACCGATGGTCGAATAGGCGAGCCTCCTCTTAAGGTTGTCCTGATTTAGGGCCAGTATCGAGGAGACGATGATGGTGAATGAGACTATGTAGGCCAGGGTGAAGGAGACGTTCAAGCTCTTGACCAAGGCCACGCCAAAGACGTTGAGCACGGTTCTAACGATACCGAAGGCACCGACGGCGACCATGACGCCCGAAAGGATGGCACTAAAGGGAGCCGGAGCTACCGGGTGAGCCTGAGGGACCCAGCCGTGCAGTGGCATCATGGCGGCTTTGACACTGAAGCCGATCATGAAGCCCCAGAAGAGGACGAGAAGAGCTGCCCTATTCTGAGCCGCGAGCGCCGGTATACCGGCCATGGAGAGATCCAAGGTGCCGGCCAAGAAGTATGTATAGATGATCGAGAAGAGCACGAAGGAGGAACCGATCAATATGTAGACCATGTATTTCTTACCGGCTGCCAGGGCTTCCGGGGTCTCCTCATGAACTATCAAGGGATAGGTCGAGAAGGAGAAGAGCTCGTAGAATATGAGATAGGTAAAGAGGTTGGCCGATATGGCAACACCGACCGTCCAGGATAGACATAGGGCCACGAAGCTGAAGTAGCGTCTCTTGGAGTGACCGTGAGACATATAGCCTATCGAGTGAATGGTGGCCAAGACCCAGATGAGGGCGGCCGTGAAGACCAGAAGAAGACCGAGTTGATCGACCCTTAGGGCAAAGTTTATGCCGGGAACGACCTCACCCAGACTCGCCTCATAGACCCCCCCGCCGATGACCGTTTTCATCATCGAGAGGGTGACGACGAAGGTTGCCACCGAGGCGATTACGCCCAGGAAGGAACCCAAGCCGCTCCTCTTCTCGCCGAGCAAGAAGATGAGGACCGCAAAGACTAGTGGGATTAAGACAACTAAGAGTGCGGGATTCGAAAACATAGCTTGCGAACTACCGTTCATCTTTAAAACCTCCTTAAATAGTATTATGAAGCACGTCTAAAGCTTGAAAGCTGTGAAACCTTAAAGCGGCCCCTTACATGGCAAGCCCCAGCAGCGATTTAGCGGCCGGCATGAAGTAATTGGTGATCATCGGATTGATATAGAAGAGGCCATAAACAAGACAGCTTGCAGCCAGTATGACTATCGGGATCAGCATGCTAAGCGGGGCCTCGTCAACCTCGGCCGTGAGATTCTCGGGGATGCGGAAGAATATCACGTTTATTATCTTTATGTAGTAAGCAAAGACCATCAAGGCTCCAACGAGCATGGCTATGGCGAAGAATAATCGACCGGAATCAAAGGCCCCGTTGATGACATACCATTTGGCCCAGAAGCCGACGGTTCCGGGAACACCCGTAATAGAGAGAGCACCGATGACAAGGGCCATGCAGGTGATCGGCATCTTCTTCCCTATTCCCTTAAGATCGTTCAGCTTCCTAAGGCCGGTCTTGTAGATTATGGCACCGGCTGAAAGGAAGAGAAGGCTCTTGATGATGGCGTGGGCGGCCACATGGGTTAAGGCGCCGAGCATGGCGTTGACGCTTCCAGCCGGATTAGATACCGAGATAAGACCAATACCCATAAGGATGTAGCCGATGTTGGAAACACTGGAATAGGCTAAGATGATCTTTAAATCATCCTGGAAAAAGGCGAAGAAGGCACCAAAGATTACGGTCGCCGTCGCAAACCAGGCCAGCACATCGAGCAGGTAGCTGAAGTTGATCGGTCCGGCGATCCTATATATCGAAAAGACAATCCTCAAGATTCCGACGATACCGATCTTGATGACCAGACCGGAAAGGAGCGCGCTGACCGGAGAGGGGGCAAGACCGTGGGCATCGGGTAGCCAGATGTGGACCGGGAACATGGCCGCCTTGACGGTAAAGCCGATTATCAGCGCGGCCACGGCCACATATGCCGTAGTAGATGCTCCATACTGCTGAAGCTTGAGTGAGATATCAGCCATATTGAGGCTGCCGGTAACGTTGTAGATGAAGGCGATGCCTACCAGAAGAAGCAGTGACGAGAGAGCACCCATCACCAGATATTTGAAGCTGGCCATGGCGTTTAGCCTCTCCTCGGTTATGGCTATCAAAGAGTAACCGGCCAGAGATAGTATCTCCATAAAGACGAACATATTGAAGATGTCGCCGGTTATGGTAACGCCGACCATGCCTCCGACTAGAAGCAAGACCAAGGTATAGTAGATGGGGAGTTTATCCTCGCTTATCTCGTGCTCCATATACTTCTTGGAATAGACCATGATGATGATGTTTAGGAGCAGGATCAGAAAGGCGAAGGCTCCCAAGTAATCGAACTTTATCTCGATACCGTAGGGCGGCCTCCAGCCGCCTAGATAGTAACTTAGGGGCCCGGACCGATAGAGCTCTGCCGCAGCAAGCATACAGAAGTAGAAGCCCAAAGTCGATACTATCAGAGCCCACCAAAATGCGAGTTTCTTTCTGATCAGGCTGATGATGGGAGTTAAGGCCGCTCCAGCCAGAAAGATTATTTCCATTAAGACTGGGCTATGAGATGTCAGATATGTCGTCATAGTTTATCTTAACTCCTTTAACTTGTTTGCGTTCAAGGTACCGCACTGGTCATAGAGCTTTATCATCAGCGACAGCGCCAGAGCCGTCGTACTGACGGCAACGACGATGGCCGTAAGGATGAGGGCCTGGGGTATCGGGTTTACGAAGACCGGGTTTGCCGGCGTTGTCTTGGTATAAATGGGAGCGATACCGCCCTCAACCAGACCGCTCGAGATGATAAAGAGAAAGACCGATGTCTCGATGATATTAAGGCCCATGAATTTCTTGATTAGATTGGGCTTAATGATCAGAGCGTATAGCCCAATGCAGAATAGGGTCACGGCCACCACATAATTTATGCTCGAATAAGCTTTGGCGATTATCTCGTTATTTATCATTTCTCCACCTTCTCCATGGCCAAGAATATCGAGGATATGACCGTTCCGCCCCCGATACCTATGCCTACTTCGATTATCTCGATCATTAGGCTGCGCATGGCCGTCTGAGTGACAGGATCGAGACCGGGAATGATATAGGTCAAGAAGTTCTGGTTGTAGAATAGAGCCACCACGCCGCAGGCGAAGAAGGCGATCGGTCCGGCCCCCTCCATCAGGGTCCTGACCTTCACAAAGAACTTGCTCAAGGCCAGCTCATAACTGAAGGTCATCGTATAGATGATTATGCTCGCGCCAAGGATCGCACCGGCCTGAAAGCCGCCGCCGGGAGATTCCTTGCCGTGAAGCATGATGTATACGGCAAAGAGCATGATGAATGGAGCTAGAAAACGGACGACGCTTTTTACGATGACGCTCTCCTTGATGCCGACCAAGTCGACCTTGGATGTATGAAGCTTGGGATCTTCTCTGCCGACGACCGCCAAGACGGCGATCAGGGCGCAGAAGATGACCGTCACCTCACCCATGGTGTCGTAACCACGGTAGTTCAAGATGACGCAGGTCACGATGTTTTCGGCTCCGGCCTCCTCTACCCCCTGTTCAAGATAACGAGGTATCACATGAGTGGTGACGGGAGTCGTCTCGCTGCCTATCGGGGGCAGGGCCAAGACGGCTGAGACCATCAAGAGCCACAATAAAAAGAGTATGAAAAAGGTCAGTATTCTTTTCACTCGTCCTCCCTTCTGACGGTACGGCCGATGGTGATCAAGAAGAGGATGGTAGTAACACCGGCGCCGACGGCCGCTTCAGTCAGAGCGATGTCAGGAGCGCTTAAGCGTTGCCAAATAATGGCCATTATCAAGCTATAGGCCGAAAAGATGATCGAGGCTCCAAGAAGGTCCTTGGTCCGAACCACGCCGAAAGCTGCGATTATCAGAAAGAGCAAGAGCAGTAAATCAAGACTCCGCATCGGCAAAACCCTCCCTTGCATAGGTTGTCTGGTACTGCTTTCTCCAGGGCATGATGCCGACCCTGTAAGCGGCCCGGGAAATCGCATGTCCACAGACCGAGGTCAAAATCATGTTCAGAAAGATGAGGATGATCATCTTGAGGCCGTCTCCGGAGAAACCTTCGTATATCGCCAAGGCGAATAGGATTCCTCCAAGTCCTAAGGTGTCACACTTGGTTCCAGCATGAAGCCTGCAATAGACATCCGGCAAACGGACCAGGCCCAGGACTCCAACGAAGAAGAAGAAGAGGCCCATGGACGCAAAGATGTAGATCAGAATGTTGGTAATGATTCCTAAAATATTTAGACTAGGCACTTGGCAGACCTCCCGTCTCGAGATATCTGGCAACCGCTATGGTTACGATGAAGTTAAGAAGCGCGTAGACGATTGCCGTATCTATATACATGCTTTGATCGAAGATGAAGGCGATGAGGGATAAGACCGCAACGGTCTTGGTGCCGATCAGATTGACCGCAACCAGCCGATCGGCCAGAGTCGGTCCGGCTATGGCCCTAAAGAGACAGACGAACATATAGAGAACCAGGATGGTGCATACCACGATAAAGAAATTATCCACTACTCCTTCACCCCTTCATATACCCATTTGACCATGTTCTCCAAGACTCTCTCTCCCATGCCGCGAGCGTGGGTATCGGCCAGACAGTGAATGTAGTAGTAACCTTCGTCATCGATATCGACCGTCAGAGTCCCTGGGGTCAGGGTTATGTAGTTGGCGTGGATGGTCTTGGCATCCTCTCCTTTGAGATGGCAGTCATACTTAAGTATCTGAGGATCGATCGGAAGGCGGGGATTCAAGACCCTCTCGGCCACATCTATGTTGGCCTTGATGATCTCAATCAAGAGAAGGAAGATGGAGTAGAGGAACCTGCCCAAAATGGCCGGCGATCCCTCCACGTCTCCAAGGTTCTCCTTCATCAAAACATAAGCTAAGACCGCTACCAGCAGGGAGACAACCACGCCCATGATGACGTTGGTAGAGCCCCAGTTACCGGATGTAAGTAACATCCAAAAACCGAACAAAAATAGTGTCATACTAAATACCTTTTTAGAAGGCAATCAAAACCCCCCTTTATCAGAGCTTTATTTATGATCTATGTAACAATGACACAAAACGCCTCAAAGCCGCTATCCATCGCCTGCTGGAAATGCCACAAGAATGGCATTGCGATGGACAGTCAGATAATCCTTGGTGAATAAGACCTTGTCATCCAGAGCATTCATCACTTTGGCGTTCGTGAACGGGAAGAAATCGTGTGCCTTGACGTTGAGCATATCGGTGATTCTGCTTCCCGGAATAATGTAGATATCCCCCTCTACCTTATAGAGCGAGGTGCACATCACCACCCTAACCTTTTCTTTTTCGGTATACAATATCACAGCTCCCAAAGAATTATTTCGCCTTGTACTTAAGGCGACGAGCGACCGCCAAAAGAAGATGAGATTATTTTTTCGCCTTCTTTGTGCCCTCCTTCTTCTCGGTAAGGATGACAACCTTGTTTTTCCCGTCCGATTTGGCTTTGCGTAGGGCTTCGGTCGCCTTGATTATCATCTCGGTATCGGTGTCGGCACTCGTCGGATATATGGATATTCCCACGCTTATTGTGGCTTTGACGACCGGTTGCTCGATATCTCCTTCAAACTGTGCCGCTTCGATCATCTTACGAAGCTTTTCTGCGACCGTCTCAGCTCCTGAGTAATCGGTCTTGGGCAGAATGACGGCGAATTCCTCTCCGCCGTAACGGGCAACGATGTCTATCTCTCTAACCGTCTTCTTGATTATCTCGGCTACCCTTTCCAGCATCCTATTGCCCTTATCGTAGCCGAAGGTGTCGTTGAACTTGTTGAAATCATCGATATCCAGCATCAATAGAGCAAAAGCATCGCTATACCTCTTGGAGCGCTTGACCTCATCCGTTAAGCGAGCCATGAAGTAACCATAATTATATAGATGAGTCAGAGCATCCTTGTTGGAGAGCATTTCGGCTTCAGCTTGCTGCTTGCGCTGCTTGCCGGAGATATAGCCGACGACCAGCCCTCCCAATGTGAAGATTACCACTCCGAGCATCATCTGGTAATTCAAGCGCTCTGGATCGGCTATCATCAAGGAACTGTTTCCCATGGTCCAATAGATGGCCGCCCCACTCAGTACCCCAGCGATTATGCTTCCGGCAAACTCATAAGCGGCAGCCGCTATGAATATGGGAATGACATAAAGAAACCAATAGAACTCAAGTTGACCGGAAACATATACGAAGAGGGATACGAAGACAAAACTAACGACAATCAAAAGCATCTTCTTTAAATGTTGACCTGCGCCCAAAAATCTCAACCTCCTTTTCTGTTGTAGTTTATATTAATACCCAAAGGTATCGAGCTCTTGCCCATAAGACCACGCAAGATTACACCCAGCTAATCGTAGTAATTACACAAAAGACCGAAATATCCTTCAAGAATTTGTAAAAAACTGGTAATCCTTACAAAGTGGTTTTACACAAAAAGAGCGATATTCCTTCAAAAATTTAAAAAAATTTTAGATAGGCGCCAGAATTTTAACCGCCTTCTCGGGGGAGGCGATATTTATCATCATCCCCGAACCCATCTCAAAACCGGCCAAATTGATCAGTCTCGGTATCATCTCAATGTGCCAGTGATAGTAACAGCCCGCCCCGTCATCGAAGCCGTCCGAGTGAATATAGAGATTATAAGATGGATCATTTAAACCAACTTGTATTTTGTAGGTCACCCTTTTGAGGAGGACGGCAAGATCTCCCTTCTCCTCCTCCGTCAACGATTCAAAATCCTTCGAGTGCCTTTTGGGCAAGATCCAAATCTCGAAGGGAAACCTAGAGGCGAAGGGAAGAAGGGAGAGAAAATGATCGCTTTCGAGAAGAACCCGCTCTTTGGCTTGGGCCTCCTCTTGAACGATATCGCAGTAGATGCAGCGCCCCTTGTCTTCAAAATATAACTTGGCTGTGGCCATCTCGGTCTTGAGTAGCGGAATCTCGTTTGCCATGCTGAAGAGCTGAGAATGAGGATGCTCCATCGAAGCCCCTGCCCTCTGGCCGTGATTGATGATGACGATCGAGGATTTTAAATGGGGGTAAGCCTTGAGGGAAGCCAAGCGGACAAGATATGTCGCAAGAACCATCTCTATCTCAGACGGTTCCATCAGAGAGAGACCCCTTAGGTGGTCTGGGGTATTTATTATGACCTCGTGGATACCAACGGCCGGGGAGCTTTCGTGCAGCCCCTCTTTGACCCAACCACCTTCCCCTTCCAGGTCCTTTAGGGTAAAGGCGGGAAATTTATTTGGTATCACCCTGACCTGCCAGCCATCATCGTTTGGAGAGCGACCGGGCGGCCTTAAGGCAAAGACCTCTTGTGGCGTCATATCCTCATTGCCCGGACAGAAGGGGCAGTCCTTTGGGCTGGAAGAAAAATTCTCCTTTGCTAAGCAGAAGACCTCCGGCCTTGCGGCCCTCTCGGTCGCTATCACCGTCAAGCGGCCCGTGGTTGGATCCCTTCTTAGCTCCGGCATCTGACCCCTTTTCAAAATGATGATTTAAGATTTAATGCTTTGAGCTCACAAAGACCAATAATAGCCGACTTCGATCTTTAAGTAAACGAACTTATGATTTGTGTCAAGGCAAAAATAGGCTTACCTAAAGCTTTGCGCCTATTTGATGTGATCTTAGCCAATCAAAGGATAAAAAAAGGGACCCCGATCGGGGGTCCCTTTTTGCTTCTCACTTCTCCAGCGTGAGCTTGCTAGCGGCGGCAGGGAAAGGTGGTTTTGCATAAATATTAGTTGTGACAAATTAAAAATATAATTTGAAAAAAACTATTGACAAACGGGGGGGGTCCAATGATATCTTCTTCACAAGATAAGTCAAAATGAAATTGCAATTAGAATTTTATTACGAAGAGAAGGCGGTGATTATTTAGGACAATCGAAAAAAGAACGTTATTTATTCAAGCTAGACTTGCTGACAAACTGGAGGTGAAATTGGATTGAAAAGAATAATTGTCACGTTTTTATTGGCCATGCTGGTTTTACCGATGTTAACTCCAGCGACGGGCTATGCCTTAGATGGGGTCGATACCGAACCCAATAATACAGCGGCCAAGGCGGTCTCAATGTCGTTTGGCGGTACGAATTTTGAATATAGGGTGAGCTGTGCGACGGGTGCGATAAGCTATAATGGAGATGAAGACTGGTTTAAAATCTGGCTCACTCCCGGCTACCATTCCGTTACTTTGACAAACAACACCAAGACCACGAGCAGTATTTACGGAAGCTTGCCGGCCGATTATGATATCGAGGTCAGGGGACCGGAGCCAGCGACCACCGTCCTAGCCGCTTCGCGAAGCAGAGGAACAACGACGGAGCAGGCGCATTTTTCAATTGCTAAACAAGGGACCTATTTTATCCGGATCGATGGTTATTCAAGCGCCTATAGCTCCACAAAGTACAGGATGCAGATAGTCAAGGGGGATGCCGCCTTCTATATGGAAGGATTAAGGTATGTGGACTATCCCTTCGCTTTTTACGGCCGACTTTTCTCAGGGACGGAGTATCATACTAAAGGGGTTGCCTATGGCTACGGATCCAAGGATGCGATAAGTGATTATAGGGTGAAGATGACCGAGGCAAACGCAAACAAAACTGTTCCCCAGGACAACTGGAATGATTATAGTTCAAGCTATTATAGGCCCGGACGTTATGACGGTGAAACGGGAAAATGGACGGGGATTGATTGCAGCGGGCTCATCTGGCGAGCGGCTAATGCCTCTACGATTACTTATGCTATTGAAGGCAAAGGGATCGATTACGTAGGGACGGACTATATCTATAGCAACTCGACTCATATCTCGGATTGGCGCAATGTTGAGATCGGAGATGTCTACGTCAAGAGCGGCAGTCATGTCTGCTTTGCTTCCAGACTATCGGCTTCAGGAGAGAATCTTTTTAAGGTCATGCATGCCGCAAGCCGGGATGAGTCCAGAAAATGCCAAGAGACGGCGATAACGGACTATCTCAGCTACTCAAGGCGGGCCTTAAGGTAACGATGAGAGGAGGAATGGATATGAATAAGAAGAGATGGCTAGCGATTTCCACCGCAACCATTTTGGTCATCTTGATCTTTGGCGGCCTTCATTTGAGCGCCGCGCCTTTTTTGGATTTTGGCAAGAAGAACATGCCTCTGCCCGAAGAGGAGCTGGATGATGACTTCGAGAAGGGAAGAGCAAAGTTCGTAAGCGAGGGCGAGGATGAGACGGATAGCTATTCAAGCGAGGTCATCTTGGATGTCGCCTACGGCGCGGCCGATGAGGAGTTTGGTTTTAGAGAATTTCCGGGTGGCAATGAGCTTGCCGGATCGATCAGGGCTCCTTCGGGCATAGCCCTCGGCGAAGACGGAGTCATCTTTGTGGCCGACAGGGCAAGCGGGGAGTATGGACTTGTCAAAGAAACCGATCCGATAGCTATGACCCCGGCCATCAAGGTCTTCTCCGAGAGCGGCGAGTTCATCAAGAAGATAGAGGTCGATCACGATCTTCGTTGGACCGGCGAATTTGGGGTGGATGATGAGAACAACCTCTTCATCTTGACGCAAACCAGGGTGTATAAGATGCAAGTTGATCTGAAAGAAGAAGATGATGATGACGAGAAAGCTAAGACTGGCTTTAAGCCGATAGGGCCCAAGTTTAAGCCGATAGGGCCCAAACTGGAAGAGGCCGACGAGCTCAGGGTCTTTCCCAGCGGCAACTACAACGTGATCGATAAGACCCCAACGCCCGAATACAATTTGAGGGGTCGAAAGTTCAACAAGAATGGCAAATTCTTGAAAAAGCCAGGCGAACAGCACGATTATAATTTCAACCTCGTTGAGTTCGAGGATAGAGAGGGAGATCGGGTCAACTTCACCCTTCTTGGCGGCGGCCTTGAAGGAGCCCAGTACGTGGTCAATCGAACGGGGGCCAGGGGAGAGGAGGACGAACTGATCTACGAGCCCTATCTCTCACCCGGTTTTTATTATCTTGGGGGTGGACCATCGGAATTCGATAATGAAGGGAACCTCTACTACCTGCGGGTCAATGCGCCCACCATCCCCCTTGAGACCGAGGAGGATTTTGAGGAGTACCGGAGGAAGATAGAGACCTGGATGGACATAATAGATCTTGACGAAGGCAATATTGTTACTCTTCGGCTTGAGGATGATAAATCCATTTCAGGACTTTCGCGCTATCACCATGCAGTCGACGGAGACGGCAATATTTTTCAATTGCAGGCCGATCGGGATGGCGTTAGGGTGATAAAGTACTCCAGGGATTAGGCAAAAATAGGCTTACCTAAAGCTTTGCGCCTATTTGATGTGATCTTAGCCAA
>JASEGU010000009.1:0-5073 GCA_030017835.1 Actinomycetota bacterium
TTGCCTTTATTGCACAACTATTGGTCAAACCAGTACCAGATGTATAGGAATTACCTAATATTTTGAAACACAAAATATTTGCTATTCAAACTAATGGGGAGAGCATGAAGAGAGAAAGAGCCGAAGAGTGCGCAAAGAGATTGGATGATTTTATGACCGAACTCTTCCATAACTTGAAGGGCGGCGAAAAGGAGTTTGCCGCTCATGCGGGCCTCACCGTACCCCAGCTCTTCGTGCTCAAGATGGTTGAATCGAAGAAGGGCTGCAAGATGGGGGATCTGGCCAAGGCCCTGCATCTCCATTTCGGCACCGCAACCAGCATCGTCGATCGCCTGATAAGGGACGGCCTCTTGAGCCGCAAGAGGGATGATGACGACAGAAGGGTGGTCTCCGGCTCTATCTGACCGCAGAGGGCGAGAAGGTGATGGCGATGATAAACGAGAGGCGAATGAGCAGGCTGGCAAGCTCGCTTGCGGACCTAAAGGAAGAGGAATTTGAGAGCATCTTTGCCATCTTCTCTAAGGCGCTTCCCGCCTTCATGGCCGAATTTCACTCCCTCAAAGAGAGCTAATGCTTCATTGACCGCTCTTAATTTGGAATCATTCCCAAGCTCCACTTGTCTTCATCCCCCTAAGAGGTGTCACAACCTCGATAGATGAAGGTGAGTTCGTCTCGATAATCGGTCCCTCCGGCTCGGGCAAATCGACCCCCATGCATATCATCGGCTGTTTGATAGACCCTCGGCCGGCTCGGTCCCCTTTTCGAAGAGGACGTTGTGCTTCTCTGGGCGCAGATCTCTTTTAAACCTCTCTGAATCATCCATGCTTCAATATTATACAGCGAGCCCCAAGGAGGGATTCTCAAAGGCAAGGAGGTTTCGGTTTGGGCTTACTAAGCCGATAAGTAGGTATTATAATTTGTTTCAACCTTTTAAGGAGAGGCCGATGAAAAAGATAGTCTCCGTCGATGAAAAGCTCTGCACCGGTTGCGGAAATTGCGTGAGGCTCTGTCCGCAAAAGATCCTCTATATCTCCGAAAAGTCGAAGGTCTGCAAGGTGACCGATGATACCAGATGTGATCGTTTAAGGGGCTGCGAGAAGGTATGCCCGGTAAATGCCATAAAGATCAGCTAGGTTTTCCCCTTTCACTCCCATAAATCTCAAGTTCGTGAAGGTAGTCTTGGCGCTCTACCTTTCCGTCCGTTGTGATATCATGTTTTATCGAGGTGATGGAGATGAAGAAGAAGGATCCAACCGGATATTTACTGATTGTGGCCGGCATCGTCATGGTCATTGGTCTGGTCATGAAGCTATTTCAACTGTCTTAAACTCGGCCCGAGCTCTTAGCTTGAGGGCTGGACCATCAAACCACCACTTGGCGGAGATCTAGATAGCCAAAGGCCAAAAGTCTTTAATGACTGGGATAAGTGGAAACATTCTTGCTCTTAGCCTGGTTAGCCTGTTTACCGACATAAGCAGCGAGATGGTCTATCCCCTGGTTCCCATCTTTTTGACCAGCGTCCTGGGCGCCCCGGTTGCGGTAGTCGGTCTGATCGAGGGCATCGCCGAGAGCACGGCGAGCCTCCTCAAGACCTATTTCGGTTACCTATCCGACAAGAAAAGGAAGAGAAAGCCTTTCGCCTTGAGCGGCCATTCCTTCTCCCTCTTTGGAAAACTCATCTTAAGCTTGGCCGCCAGTTGGCCACCCGTCCTCTTCGCTCGCTTCATCGACCGGGTTGGCAAGAGGGGGATAAGGACATCGGCGAGAGACGCTCTACGCTCTCTATAAGCTCTGTCACTCCGCTCTCTCGATTCCCCTATCTTCGCTCTCGGCGCTTAAATTTCTAACTCATTTATGTTAATCTTCATTTACCATTCCCCTTTAAGGCGGGTTGAATAAATTTGTCTTACATCTCTCTTTACCGGAAATATCGGCCCCGGGCTCTCTCTGAAGTGGTCGGCCAAGACCACATAACTCAGACCTTGAAGAATGCCATCAAATCAAACAAGATATCCCATGCCTACCTTTTTTCCGGGCCGAGGGGGACCGGCAAAACGAGCGTCGCCAAAATCCTGGCCAAATCCTTAAATTGTAAAGAGGGTCCGGCCGTTATCCCCTGCAATGGTTGCTCTTCCTGTGCCGATATTGCGGCCGGAAACTTCGTCGATGTCCTCGAGATCGACGCCGCCTCCAACCGGGGGATCGATGAGATAAGGGATCTGAAAGAGAAGATTCACTTTTCACCGGCCCAAGGGCGGACAAAGGTATACATCATCGATGAGGTCCACATGCTGACGGCCGAAGCTTTCAACGCCCTATTAAAGACACTGGAGGAGCCGCCGGCTCACGTCGTCTTCGTCCTGGCCACAACCGAACCCAATCGGGTTCCCGCGACCATTCTCTCCAGATGTCAGCGTTTCGACTTCAAGCGGATCACCTTAAAGGACCTGATGGAAAGGCTTGCCGAGGTGGCCAAGGCCGAGTCGATAGAGATCGACTCCGAAGCCCTCTCCATGATAGCCAAACACGCCCAAGGCAGCCTTCGAGATGGCCTTGGAACCTTGGATCAGATCGCCTCCTTTACCGAGAAGAGGGTATCGACGGATGATGTCGTCTCGCTGCTCGGCATGAGCGATGTCGAGGCCCTCTTTGAGGCGGCGGACTTAATGGCGAGGGGCGACGTCTCGGCCGTCTTCGGTTTCGTCGATCTCCTTGTGGACAAGGGAAGAGACCCCAGGCAATTCGCCAAGGATTTGATAGAATATCTTAGAGCCCTCTTCGTCGCCAAGAATTCGGCTGATGCTAAGGACAGCCTCAACGTGACGGCTGAGACTTTCAAGAGGATTGAGGCCCAAGCGGACTCGTTCAGCAGCGTGGCCTTGATACGCCTCCTCGACATCTTGAGCGAGGCAGCGACCCAGATGAGATGGGAACCTGATGCCAGGCTCTCTCTAGAGATGGCCCTGGTAAAGATGATAAATATTGAAGAAGATATATCGCTCGACGCTTTAGTCGCCCGGATAGAAGCCCTGGAAGCCGGCTCAAAGGGAAAGGGGGCCGGCATGGAAGAGCCTTCCCCAAAGGAGCTCAAGAAGGAGGCGGTCACCAAGGCGCAAGCCAAGGAGAAGGCTTTCCCAAAGGATGAAGGGGTGAGTCATTCGCAGCGAGCGGATGAGGCGAGTGGCCAGGATACAGATATAGAGAGGGTCAAAAGGGCTTGGCACTTGATCTTGGACGAGGTACTCAAGGAGAGCCTTCCCACCCACTCCCTTCTTCTGGAGTCCGCTCCGACCAAGCTCGTCAAGGGAAGACTCACTCTAAACTTTAACCACCGGGCCGCTTTTCATAAGGATATGATAGAGCGGGAGGGGAATCTCAATATCTTAACCGATTCCATCGAGAAGATTGTCGGTCAAAAGATCAAGGTGGAGTGCACGATCGACGAGAACGCTCCCTCTTTCGAGGAGTTAAAAGCGGAAGAAGGGGCCGATGAGGAGGTCCTGGGCAAGGACAACATCATAGGCATGCTGATGAGCGACTTTGGGGCCGAGATAGAAGAGGGCTAGGCCCGATCAAATAAGGGGGAGCAATTTGAATGGATATTAATAAGCTGATGAAGCAGGCCAAGAAGATGCAGGATGATATGGCCAGAGTCCAGAAGGAATTGGAGGAGGAGACGGTCGAGGCGACTGCTGGCGGAGGAATGGTCAAGGTGGTTGCGAGCGGCTCTCAGAAGATCTTAGAGGTATCGATAGACAGAGAGGCTGTCGACCCAGCCGATGTCGAAATGCTTCAGGACCTGGTCCTGGCCGCGGTCAATGAGGCCGTCGAGGCGAGCAAGGACCTCGCGGCCAAGCGCCTGGCCGCGGTGACCGGCGGAGCCGGTATGCCCAGTCTGATGTGATTTGCTCGATAATCCGGTTTGATGAGGTGATTCAATGTATTATGCGGCTCCGGTCGCTACGCTTATCGAGGAGCTGACCAGGCTTCCCGGCATCGGTCCAAAATCGGCTCAGCGTCTTGCCTTCTATCTGATGAAGGTCTCTTCTGCCGAGGCAAGCAGGCTGGCTGCGGCCATCGTCGACCTTAAAGAGAAGGTCAGCTTCTGTAAGATATGCTTCAACTTAACCGAGGGGGATGAGTGCAACATCTGCAAGGACCCAGAGAGGGATAACTCGATCATCTGCCTGGTAGAGGAGCCGATGGATGTGGTCGCCATCGAGAAGGCGGCCAGTTTCAAGGGGCGCTACCATGTCCTTGGAGGCGCCATATCTCCGATAGACGGCATCGGTCCAGATGAGATTAGAGTCAAAGAGCTGATTGGCCGGCTAACTGACGACAGGGTCAAAGAGATAATAATCGCGACCAATCCGAATATCGAAGGCGAGACGACGGCCATTTACATCTCGCGCCTCATCAAGCCGCTCGGCATCAGGGTGACCAGGATCGCAAGCGGGCTGCCAGTCGGCGGCGACTTGGAGTATGCCGACGAGATAACCTTAGGCAGAGCCCTTGAGGGCCGCCGGGAAATGTAACGTTAAGGGTCAAAAAACGACCATTCAACCTAGAAAACTACCCTTCTATTACGAAACAAAGGCTCTTACGCCATCTTTAATGTATGATGGGTTTCTCCAACTTCTTAATCTGAAAGGGGTGATTACGTGGAAGGATGTACCGAAATTAGGTGGCATGCCAGAGGCGGCCAGGGCGCCGTCACGGCGGCCAAGTTTCTGGCCGAGGCAGCCCTGGCCGACGGCCGCGATATCCAGGCTTTCCCGGAATACGGGCCGGAAAGGATGGGCGCACCCATCAAGGCTTTTACCAGGATATCAACCTCACCAATCGGCATTTATTGCGCGATTGACAATCCTTCTATAGTTGTAGTTCTGGACGAGACTCTGCTCGATACCGTAAAGGTTCATGAAGGCCTCACGGACGACGGAGTCATCCTGGTCAATTCGAATAAATCGCCGGATATGATCAGAAACAAGATCGGGGTCAAGGTCGGTCGAGTCTATACGGTCCCGGCATCCACGATAGCCCTAGAGACGCTGGGCAAGCCGATCCCCAACA
>JASEGU010000009.1:5099-47417 GCA_030017835.1 Actinomycetota bacterium
GTGACCGGCATAATTTCGCTTGAGCATATCCTCGAGCACTTCACCGAAGCCTTCGGTAGCAAGTTCAGCGAAAAGATGCTGAGCGGCAACCTTGAGGCGATCAAGCGTGCCCATGAAGAGGTGGTGGGAGAATGAGGGACTGGAGAGCTGAAAAGTTGATGCCGGGCGCCATCATCCCCAAGGGCGGCACGGCCAAAGATTACAAGACCGGAGGCTGGCGAAGCTCCAGCCCCAATTGGGCCGAGGCCAAATGCAAGCACTGCCTCCTCTGCTGGGTGGCCTGCCCGGAGGGGGCCATCCTTGTAAAAGACGGCAAGGTTCGAGGGATCGATATGGATTATTGCAAGGGCTGCGGCATCTGCGGCCAGGAATGTCCCTTCGATGTAATAGAAATGATGGAAGGTTAGGTGAAGTGCATGAGTGAAAAAAGAATCGCGGCAACCACCGGAGCGGACGCCGTTTCGGAGGTGATGAGACAGATAAACCCCGATGTCGTGGTCGCCTACCCCATCACCCCCCAGACGGCCATCGTCGAGAACTTCTCCAAGTTTGTGGCCGACGGTCTGGTCGACGCCGAGTTCGTTACCGTCGAGAGCGAGCACTCCTCGATGAGCGCCTGCATCGGAGCGGCGGCGGCCGGAGCCAGAGTCATGACGGCCACCTCATCTCAGGGCCTGGCCCTGATGCACGAGATGCTCTACATAGCGTCCGGTATGCGTCTTCCAATCGTCATGCCCAACGTCAATCGGACCTTAAGCGCGCCGATAAACATCCATTGCGATCACTCAGATAGCATGGGCGAGCGTGATTCGGGCTGGATACAGCTCTACTCGGAGAACGCTCAGGAGGCCTACGATAACACCATCCAGGCCATCAGGATAGCCGAAAATGATGATGTTAAGCTGCCCGTCATGGTCAATCAGGACGGCTTTATTATCAGTCACGGCATTGAGCGGGCCGAGTTCTTGGCTGACGATGCGGTCAAGAAGTTCGTTGGAACAAGGAACGCCTTTTTGCCGCTCCTCGATGTCGACAATCCGGTAACCTACGGTCCATTCGACGGGCTGGGCGGTTTCTATATGGAGCACAAGAAGAACCAGGAGGATGCCATCAGGAGGGCTAAGGACGTCATCCTTGAGGTGGCCAAGGATTATGCCAAGATATCCGGCCGCAATTACGGTCTCTTCGAGACGTATAAACTGGAGGATGCCGAGGTGGCGATCGTGACCATGAACTCGTCGGCCGGAACGACCAGAAATGTTGTTGACAAGATGAGGGCGGAGGGACAGAAGGTGGGTCTACTCAAGCCCCGCGTCTTTAGGCCCTTTCCGGCCGAAGAGTTGGCCGAGGCCTTAAAGCACCTCAAGGCGGTCGCCGTCTTAGATAGGGCGCTCTCTTTTGGTTTCGTCGGCCCCCTCTTCTCCGAGATTAAAACCTGCCTTTTCGATATCGACAACGCT
This sequence comes from Actinomycetota bacterium, assembly GCA_030017835.1. Lineage (NCBI taxonomy): Bacteria > Bacillati > Actinomycetota > Actinomycetota bacterium. The sequence continues at coordinate 6,560 of JASEGU010000009.1, forward strand.
CCCAAGGTCATCAACTTCATCTACGGCCTGGGCGGCCGCGAGTTCACTCCCGGCGAGGCCAAGGCGGCCATTGAGGCGGCCATCAAGGTCGCCAAGGGCGGAAGTCTTGGAGAGAAGTTCGGATACCTTGGGCTAAAAGAGACGGAGGCGGTCAAATGAAACTCAAAGAATTAGCTCAGAAGAAGGAGAGGTTGACCTCTGGACACAGGATGTGCGCCGGTTGCGCCGCTCCGACTGTGGTAAGACAGGTCCTGATGGCGACCGATGACCCGGTCGTGGTATCCTGCGCCACCGGCTGTTTGGAGGTCTCGACCACCATCTATCCCTCGACGGCTTGGGATACGCCTTTCATCCACTCGGCCTTCGAAAATTCCGCGGCTACCATCAGCGGGGTCGAGGCGGCCTATCAGTCGCTCAAGCGTCAGGGCAAGATAGATAAGGAGATAAAGTTCTTGGCCTTCGGCGGGGACGGAGGAACCTATGATATCGGTTTCCAATCCCTTTCGGGCGCCATGGAGCGTGGACACGATATGGTCTACGTCTGTTACGATAACGGCGCTTACATGAATACGGGCATTCAGCGCTCGAGCTCAACCCCGCTCGGTGCCTGGACGACCACATCCGAGACGGGCAAAGCGGCGGCTGGCAAGAAGCAGAACAGGAAGGACATGACGGCCTGCATCGCCGCCCACGACATCCCTTATGTGGCCCAGAGTTCGCCAGCCTTCTGGAAGGACTTGACGAGCAAGGCCAAAGCGGCCTTCGATACCCCCGGGCCGGCCTTTTTAAACGTCATCGCCCCCTGCCCCCGCGGTTGGCGGCATGGCTCCGATATCTCGATCGAAATGGCAAGGCTTGCGGTGGATACCTGTTTCTGGCCCCTCTATGAGGTGATAGATGGGGAGTACAAGCTGAACTATATCCCCAAAGAGAAGAAGCCTTTCGTCGAATGGATAAAACCGCAAGGGCGCTTCAAACACCTATTCAAGCCGGAGAATGAGCACATCATCGAGGAGCTCCAGGCCAACGTCGACAAGAACTGGGCAAAGCTCTTGAAGCTATCGGGCGAGGCTTAAGGGACTCTTTCAAAAAAAATGGGAGCGCTTGGCGGCCATTGGCTGCCAAGCGCTCTTTTTTATCTCAAATCGGCCCAGTCAATCTTGCCCGCCATATGAGGGCCTGTTAAAATAGGTTAAATCTTTTTGCAGGTGAAATGGGATTGGCAACAATTGTCCAGAAATTCGGCGGCAGCTCTGTGGCCGATATCGAACGAATAAAAAATGTGGCGCGTCGTGTTGTAGGGGCTAAAAAGGCAGGCAACTCCGTTGTTGTCGTCGTCTCCGCTCTGGGCGACACCACCGACGAGCTGATCCGGATGGCAAAAGGGATAACCGATCACCCACCCGCCCGCGAGCTGGACATGCTCCTTTCGACTGGCGAGCAGATCTCGGTCGCCCTGCTCAGCATGGCCATAGATGCCTTAGGATCTGAGGCAATATCCTTTACCGGTCAGCAGGTCGGAATCCTGACCGACTCGGTTCATACCAAGGCCAAGATACTTGACATAAATTCGGACAGGATCGAGCGGGCCCTAAAAGAGGGCAAGATAGTCATCGTCGCCGGGTTTCAGGGGGTCAATACGGGCGGCGACATAACCACCTTGGGCAGGGGCGGCTCAGACACGACGGCCGTAGCCTTGGCTGCGACCCTCAAAGCCGATGTCTGCGAGATATATACAGACGTCGATGGCATCTACACAGCAGATCCGCGTATCGTCTCCGATGCGCGCAAGCTCGATGAGATATTATTCGAAGAGATGCTTGAGATGGCGGCGACCGGAGCCAAGGTGATGCAGACGAGATCGGTTGAGTTCGGCAAGAATCACGGGGTGCCTATACGGGTGAGATCGAGTTTCTCCGATGATCCAGGGACCCTTATCAAGGAGGAAGATGAGAGCATGGAGAGGGCCATAATCAGCGGGGTTACCCACGATACGGGCGAGGCTAAGATAACCATCCTGGCCGTGCCGGACAGGCCGGGCATCGCGGCCAGGATCTTTAGATCTTTGGCCGAGGCCAATATCAATGTTGACATGATAATCCAGAATATCAGCGAAGAGGGATTTACCGATATATCCTTTACCACCCCCAAAGAAGACGTCTCAAGGGCCAAGAAGGTCGTCGATTCTCTACTCAAAGAGCTCTCAGCCAAGGGCTCCAAGTGCGATGAGTCGATCGCCAAGGTATCTTTGATCGGGGCGGGGATGAGGACCCATCCGGGAGTGGCCGCCGATATGTTCCAAGCCCTGGCCGACGCCGGGATAAACATCGAGATGATCAGCACCTCATCGATCAAGATATCATGCGTTATCGACGAGAAGGATGTCGAAGAGGCGGTAAAGGCACTACACGCCAAGTTCAAACTCTCAGCCCGCTCTTAGGCGGGAGATTAAGGGGATAGATTGAAAGAGTACTCAGTGGCCGTGGCCGGGGCGACCGGCGCCGTCGGCCAAGAGATGATAAGGATACTTGAGGAGAGGAATTTTCCGGTAGGCGAGATCAAGCTGCTCGCCTCGGCCAAGTCGGCTGGGAAGAGGGTGACCTTCAAGAGGATGGCCGCCCAGGTCGAGGAGCTCAAAGAGGACTCCTTTGTCGGCGTTGACATCGCTCTCTTCTCGATGGGGGCCGAGCTCAGCCGAGTCCATGCTCCCATAGCGGCCAAGGCCGGGGCGGTCGTAATCGACAATAGCAGCGCCTTCCGCATGGATAGGGAGGTTCCCTTGGTCGTTCCCGAGGTAAACCCGGGCGATCTGGACGGTCATAAGGGCATAATTGCAAACCCAAATTGTTCGACCATCCAGATGCTCGTGGCCTTAAAGCCCCTCTACGATAGGTCGAGGATAAAGAGGATAGTCGTCTCCACCTACCAGGCTGTCTCGGGTACCGGCAAGGAGGCCATCGAAGAGCTCCTGGACCAATCGAAGCGGGCTATCTTAGGCGAAAAGAACCTTCAGGCGAGGATATATCCCCACCGGATCGCCTTCAATCTCTTGCCCCAAATAGACGACTTCTTGGAAAGCGGCTACACCAAGGAAGAGATGAAGATAATAAACGAGACCAGAAGGATAATGGGTGATGATGACATCAAGATCACCGCGACCTGCGTGCGCGTTCCGGTCCTAATCTCCCACTCGGAATCGGTCAACATCGAGACCGAAGAGAAGATAGACGCCCATGAGGCCAGATCCATATTGAGGGTGGCCCCCGGAGTCGAGGTGGTCGATGATCCGGGCGAGCTGGCCTACCCCATGCCCGCAATGGCGGCCGGCAAGGATGCGACTTTCGTCGGACGGATCAGGGAAGACGAGTCGGTAGAGAATGGGCTGAATCTCTGGATAGTCTCGGACAATTTGAGAAAAGGTGCCGCCTTAAATGCGGTTCAGATAGCCGAGGCCATGATGGAGAGAGGTCTTATCTGACGCTCAGAGGGCGACTCTTTACTGTGTTATACTTTGGGTAGTCATTTGCCCTTTTTGAGCCAAGGAAGTTTCATGATTTTGAGCCAAGGAAGTTTCATGAGATCCAGCATAGATGTTCACAATCTGCTTAGGGAGAGGGATATTCCTCACGAAATCATCCCAATGACCCACCCCATCAACTCGGCCGAGATGATGGCCGGCGTCTTAAATCTGCCAAAGAAAGGGGTATTCGCCTCTCACCTATACTTCTTCGACGATGAGCCCGTAATATTGATGCTGCCAGCCGGTTGCACGGCCTGCGAGGAGAAGCTTGCCAAAGTCATTTCCGCCTCTTTGATAAGACCGGCCAACGAGGACGAGGCATCGGAAGCGACTGGATATATCAACGGCTCGATCCCTCCGGTTGCTCACCATCTTCAAATCAGGGTGGTCATGGATGAAACCTTGAGCGGAGAGGTAGTCCTCTATACCGCGGCGGGCGACCGTTTCACCATACTGAAGATAAAGCTGACCGATCTGTTAAAAGTCACCTCGGCTCTGATGGCAGACATCTCCAAAGCCTAAAATCGCTTAAAAAAATAGGAGATTTTTTGGGCGAAGACTTAATAGAGCTAATAGAGACCGACCCAAAGAATTGCGTGGCATGTCTGAGTTGTCTTAGGGCCTGCCCAGTCAATTGCATAGCGGTCAGGGGCAATCTTTTAGAAATAAACCATTTAAGCTGCATATACTGCGGAAGATGTTTGTCCGCCTGTCCAAGGGGAGCCTTGAAAGCCAAGGGGAGCATCAAGCGCCTAAGGAGGCTCCTCAAAGAGAAGGACAAGGTAGCGGCGATTTTGGCCCCAGAATATCTGGCCGCCTTCTACCCGTACGGCTCTACGGAGGTAGCGGCCGGTCTCATAAAACTCGGGTTTGAGGTCGTCGAGGGGACACTTCTAGGCGAGGAGGTCGTGGCGGCCGAATATGAGAGGCTTCTTGCCGAGGCCGATGGAATGGCTCTGATCCGCTCGACCTGCCCCGTCGTCGTAAGCTTGATCGAAAAACACCACCCTGACCTGATAGCTCACTTAGCTCCGGTCGTCTCACCAATGATAGCCGCAGGTCGCCTGGTCAAGGCGATCAAAAAGAACCATGCCACCGTCTACATAACCCCCTGCATAGCGCATAAGGCCGAGCGGCGCGATCCCTCCTTAAAGAACTCCATCGATCTGGTCATAACCTTCGACGAACTCAAGGTGATCTTCCAAGAAGAAGAGATAGATCTGTCCGAGCTCTCGGTCGCCAAAATCGATCCCATAGAGAGGATATTTAGAGTCAAATCGATGCCGGGGGGACTCCCCAAAGACGTCTTGAAGAGGGAGAATTTCACTTCGACCGCCTTTCGGGTGGCGGACGACATATACGAGACTAAGCGTTATGTTAAGGCAGCCGAGGTGACCTTCAAAGGACTTGGCTTTCTGGACGCAAGGGCCTGCTCGGGCTGCTTGAATTCGCCCGTCTTCAAGGTCGATCGGGACGATCTCTTGAGGCTGACTCAGCTTAAATCCCTGATCAAAAGGGCTTATTTAAAGGAACGCAAGAAGATAGCCTGGCCCGATCCCACAGAAGTCATCTCCAAACTTCCCTGGATAATGAGGAAGAGGGTATTTACAGAGAGAGAGGCTTTGGCGCCGTACCTGGTGGGGGAGGATCACGATGAGGTCCTTATCCGGGCGGGCCTTCTAGATGAGGAATTTGGCGCGATAGACTGCTCCTGCTGTGGTTACGACTCTTGCAGAGAGCTCTTTGCCGCCGTAGATATCGGTCTCGCCTCCCTCGACAATTGCTATATGCACCGGACGAAAAGGACCCCTGGCTGGCGTGAGGACTCTTTCGATTCTGGACGGCGCGACTATCTGACCGGTCTCTTGGAGAGAGAATCCCTACTGGAGCAACTGGAATTCGAGCTGAAAAGGTCCAACCGCTACGGCTTTGATCTCTCTCTGATAGCCATAGATCTCGACCACTTCACTTTGATCAACGAGGCCTACGGCCGCATCTACTCCGACGAGATCTTAAAGGAGGTGGCCAAGGGGCTCGGAGGCGACCTGCGCTCCAGCGACATAGCGGCAAGGGAAGGCGAGGATAATTTCATTCTCGTTCTGCCGGGAACCAATAAGACCAGGGCCTTTGCTTTGGCTGAGAAGCTTCGCAAGAAGATTGAGGGCTCACGGTTCGTCTATGGTAATTTTAGGATCCCGGTCACCGTAAGCATGGGGGTTGCCTCGAACGCGCCCGGCCAAGGGAGTTCTGCGAAGATCTTGGATTTGGCCAGGGCGGCACTGATCAGGGCCAAAGAGGAAGGCAGAAACGTCGTCTATCTCGCGCCGAGTGCTCCGGAAGGCCAAGTCAGATCGAACTCAAAAAACCCCGAGTGAAGCCGGTTAAGGCCTGAGCCAGGGTCGATCTCTCACACAGAGTCCTATAGGCCGAGCCCCATCCTCATCAAAAGACGCCTCTCGATGCTCATCAAGGGTAGCTTGAGTCTCTCCCAAGTCTTGGCACTTGGGCTCCTCTTTTCCAAGGCCAGCTAGATATATTGTATAATGTTCTTATTTATTCATTTGAGGGTAGCCGTGGTCGTAAAACACAAAGGTCGCCTGGAGGGCGAGTTTACTTTAAAGAATATCATCTGGATAAGCATGCTGACCGGCGTGACGGTAGCCACCATCACCTGGGTCTTGTCCGGTTTCGGTTTGACGCGCACCTTTATCGGTCCGCTCATACTCGGCCTGTTCATTGCCCTCTCGATGCCGACGGTTTTAAAGTTTCTGGTCGCCATGATCGAGCCAGATCATTTGAAAGCGGCCTATTCCCATCAGACTTTCGAAATAGCCAATGCTACCCTGCCGCATCTTAGGACGGGTCTAAATGAGCGGTCGGCTGAAGAGGTGGCCAAAATACTCAAAGGAGGCTCGGACGCAGTGGCCGTGGCCTTGACCAATCTTAGCACGGTTCTCGCCTTCTCGGGGGCTGGAGAGGATCACCATATGGCCGGCCAACCCATAATGACCAGAGCGACTAAGGAGGCCTTAAAACATAACGAACTGAGAATCCTCTCGAGCAAGGATGAGATAGGTTGCCCCAAGGAGGGGTGCGTCTTAAGTTCGGCCATCGTCGTCCCCTTAGAGTTGAAGGATAGGGCCATCGGTAGTCTCAAGTTCTATTACGCCGATGCCAAGGAGCTTACCGAAAGCCGGATCACGCTTGCGGCCGGACTTGCCAAACTCTTGAGCACCCAGCTCGAGTTATCCGAGCTGGATAGGCAGGAGCAACTGGCTTGCAAAGCCGAGCTAAAAGCGCTTCAGGCTCAGATAAATCCCCACTTCCTCTTCAATACCCTAAACACCATTGCAAGTCTCTGTAGGACCGATCCCAAGAAGGCAAGGATACTCATAATCCAATTTGCCGACTTCTTCCGCCAGTCCTTAGAAAGGGAGTCGGATCTCATAACCCTGGCCGATGAGCTCGATTACGTGCGCTCATATCTCATCTTGGAGAAGGCCAGATTCGGGCAGAACCTTCAGGTGATCGAGGAGATAGATGAGGCAGCGCTCGGGGTCAGGATACCGGCGCTGACCATTCAGCCCCTGGTTGAAAATTCGATCAAACACGGCGGGAGCATGGAGGGGCATATCAAGATAAAGATAGAGGCCAAAGTCAAGGGGGGCGAGGTGGCTGTGATAGTTCGAGATAACGGCCAGGGCATCGAGAAGGGCGACCTCAAAGAGATACTTACGCCCGGCTTCGGCAAAGGCATGGGAATAGGCTTGAGCAATGTAAGCGAAAGGGTTAAGGGCTTTTATGGCGAAGATTATCCATTGGACGTCTGGAGCGTGAAGGATAAAGGGACCAGGATAACCATCCGCATCCCCTTGAGCGGGAGGCAAGTTGAAGCTAAGAGTGCTTATAGTTGATGATGAGGCTCCGGCCAGGTCGGAGTTGAGGTATATGCTGCAGCAGCTTGGCAACGTCGAAGTTGTCGGCGAGGCGACCAATGCGAGTGAGGCCATCGAATTGATCAAGGCTCTCGCCTACGATGTTGTCTTTCTCGACATCCAGATGCAGGGGTTGAGCGGTCTTCAGGTGGCCGAGATAGTGAAAGAGCTTCCCGTATCGCCGATCGTCGTCTTCGTGACGGCCTATGGCGAGCATGCGGTCAAGGCCTTTGAGCTTGACGCCGTGGACTACCTGGTCAAGCCGTTTGAAGAGGATCGTCTGAAGAAGACGATCGAGAGAATAAAGAAGAAAGGCCAAGGATCCAAGGAGAAGAGGGAGGGCCAGCCTGCCCCCAAGTCGGCCGTTGATCTGCTTCCGGTCCAAGAGAAGGGCAAGACCATACTCATCTCCATCAGTGATGTCTCATACATCCACGCCCAGAATGAGAGGATTTTTGTCCACGCCCAAGGCGGCGTCTACCATACCGGGTTGAACCTAAAGGAACTCGAAGATCGACTTAAAGGCCACGACTTCATGAGGACTCACCGGAGCTATCTGGTCAACATAAGGAAGGCCAAGGAACTCATCCCGATGTTTCACGGCAGCTTCATCATCCGCTTGAGCGGTGGCATAGAGGTCCCGGTCAGCAGGAGAAAGGCCAAAGAGCTCAAATCATTGCTCGGATTATGAAGAATTACGGCGGCCGCTAAAGTGCGGTTTTAGGCCACTTAGCAAGCTAATCCTATCGTTTAAGGCGCATTCATTGTCATTTATACCCGCAGGTCCTAGAATTTATCTGTCATCGGTTTTTCTTTTTCAATCATTTAAGGGGGGATATTTCAGTGAAGAGCGATTTGGAGATCGCCCAAGAGGCTAAACTTAAGCTCATCGGCGAGATCGCAAAGGATTTTGGATTACTGGAAGATGAGATCGAGCATTACGGCAAGTACAAGGCCAAAGTCGCGCTTTCGGCTTCCGAGCGTTTGAAAGATAGGCCAAACGGCAAGTACATCGACGTTACGGCCATCACCCCCACCCCTCTTGGCGAGGGTAAGACGGTTACGACCATCGGTCTCTCGCTTGGTTTAAACGCCATCGGTAAGAAGGTTGCTACCTGCATCCGACAGCCCTCATTGGGGCCGGTCTTTGGCATCAAGGGCGGAGCGGCTGGCGGCGGATATTCGCAGGTCCTGCCGATGGAGGACTTCAACCTCCACTTTACCGGAGATGTCCATGCGGTAAGTCTGGCCACCAATCTCTTGGCGGCCGTCATCGATAATCACTTGCTCAAAGGGAACAAGCTTAGGATAGATCAGAGCAGCATCAGTTGGAATAGGGTCTTAGACGTGAGCGACCGAGCCCTTAGAAATATCGTCATCGGCCTGGGTGGCAAGATAAACGGCATCCCCAGAGAGGCCGGTTTTGATATCGCCGTCGCCTCCGAGGTCATGGCCATTCTGGCCATGACGAGCGATCTTAAGGATTTGCGGCAGCGCCTTGGCCGGATAGTCGTCGCTTTCAATGAGGATGGCAAGCCGGTTACGGCCGAGGATCTGGAGTGCGGCGGAGCCATGACCGCCCTCATGAAGGACGCCATAAAACCCAACCTCATCCAGACGACCGAAAATACTCCGGTCATGGTCCACGCCGGGCCCTTCGCCAATATCGCTCAGGGCAACAGCTCGATCATCGCTGACCGCATCGCCCTCAAGTTGGCCGATTACGTGGTGACCGAGAGCGGTTTTGGAGCCGACCTTGGGGCCGAGAAATTCATGAACATCAAGTGCAGGGCGAGCGGGCTTAAGCCGGATTGCGCCGTGGTGGTGGCCACGGTCAGAGCCCTCAAGATGCACAGCGGGCGCTTTACGGTGGTGGCCGGAAAGCCGCTCGATCCGGCCTTGCTTAAGGAGAACTTGGACTCGCTTTCGCTTGGCCTCTCCAATTTGGAGGCCCACATCACAAGCCTTAAGAATTTCGGCATTCCGATCGTGGTGGCCATCAACAAGTTCTTGACCGACACCGATAACGAAATAAATCTAATAAGGGAGCGGGCCATAGAGGCCGGAGCCGAGGATGCCGTCAAGAGCGAGGTCTGGGCCAAAGGCGGAAGCGGCGGCAAGGAGCTGGCCGAGGCGGTAGTCAAGGCGGCCGATAAGCCTTCTCAGTTCAAACTGCTCTATCCAGATGACGCTTCGATCAAAGAGAAGATCGAGACGATTGCGACCAAGATCTATGGGGCCGACGGGGTCGATTACTCGCCGGTCGCCCTAAAGAAGACGGACCTCTTCACCGAGTTGGGTTGGGATAAGTATCCGATCTGCATGGCCAAGACCCACCTCTCCATCTCGCACGATCCGGCCTTGAAGGGGAGGCCCAAGGGCTTTAGGGTTCCCATCAGGGATATCCGTCCCTCGATCGGGGCCGGCTTTCTCTATCCGCTCCTTGGCGACATGAGGACGATGCCGGGCCTGCCTTCCGTTCCAGCCTCAACCAAGATTGACATTGATGAAAACGGGCGGATAGTCGGATTATTCTAGGGCGATCTGAGATAAGAAGTGAAGCATAAGATAAGTTTTTTACCCGATAATCTTGAGGCTGTGGCCATGGACGGCGAGGATATTCTAGCCGTCCTGACCTCAACCGGACTTAAGATAAATGCCTCGTGTGGCGGGGCCGGCACCTGCGCTAGGTGTAAATTGATCCTTGAAAAAGGCAAAATAGAAGGTGGAGGCCGTGAAAGGCTCGACCAAGATGAGGTGGAGGCCGGCTATTTCTTGGCTTGCAAGGCGTCTGCTGTAAGCGACCTTGTCGTCAGGATTCCGGACGCCTCGCGCCAAAACGACCTCTTTGAGTCGGACGAGGGGGCGACATCGCTTGCGGCTTTGGAGGACAGCCTTAAATTTTGGCTTATCGACATGCCGGTCAAAAAGGTCCAGCTAAAGCTTCCAAAGCCCAACCTTACCGACAGCGTCGATGATCTTCGCCGCTTAAAGAGGGTGTTTGCCATCAAGATTGCCTCGGATAAGGAGATTCTGGCCGACCTGGATCTTGTCAGGTCCCTTGCCAAGGCCATAAGGGACGCCGATTTTCTGGTTACGGTGAGCTATATTGAGACCGCTTCCAGTATCGAAATCATTCGAGTCGAAGCGGGCGATACCACCAAAGATCACTTTGCCGTGGCCGTCGATGTAGGGACGACCACCATCGGGGCGAGCTTGATAGATCTCGTGCAGGAGAGAGAGGTGGCCTCGCTCTCCAGTTATAATGGCCAGGCCAATTTCGGTGATGACGTCATCTCAAGGATCATCTTTGCCGCCAAACCGAATGGACTTACCAAACTTAAAGATGCGGTGGTTGTCACCATAAGCGGTCTGATAACCGGACTTCTTGAAAAGAGCGGTCGAACGGCAGGCGACATCTCGGCCATCTTTTTGGCCGGAAATACCATCATGACCCACCTCCTTCTCGGCATAGATCCCAAATATATCAGGGAGGAGCCATATATCCCGACCGCGGTCGATTTTCCCTGGATGAAGGCGGCCGATTTGAATCTGGATATCCTTGGCCACGCTCGCGCTTTCGTCTTTCCTTCGGTTGCAAGTTATGTGGGCGGCGACGTAGTTGCCGGGGTGGTGGCCAACCGAATCTCCAGCGGCGACAAGCTGACGCTCTATATAGACGTGGGGACCAATGGCGAGATAGTCCTCGGCAACTCGGATTGGCTGATGGCTTGCTCATGTTCGGCCGGGCCAGCCTTTGAGGGCGGCGGCGTAAAAGATGGCATGAAAGCGGCCGAAGGGGCCATCGAAAAGGTCGAGATAGACGAGGAGAGCCTCGAGGCCAGGGTATCGGTCATCGGTGGAGTAAAGCCCTCCGGTATCTGCGGATCCGGTCTGATAGATCTCTTGGCGGAGCTCTTTTTAAAGAGGGTGGTCGACCAGAGGGGCAAGATAGACCCAGCCCTTAAAGGTCCAAGGATAAGAGAGAACGGGGGCGGCCTGGAATACATCGTCGCCTTCGGGAGCGAGACAGCGAGCGGACGCGACATCGTCATCGGCGAGGCCGATATCGATAACCTGCTTCGAGCCAAGGCGGCCGTCTTTGCCGGGGTTACGATGCTTCTCGAAAGCATGAGTTTGAACCCCGAGTCCATCGACGAGATATTGATCGCCGGCTCTTTCGGGCGCTACTTAAATGTCGAAAAGATTCAGATCATCGGGATGCTCTTTGAGACCGAGGCGGGTAAAGTCAGATACGTCGGAAACGGCTCGTTGAGTGGGGCGACGCTAGCTGCCCTCTCCAAGCAAGTGATAAGCGAAGCAGAGAAGGTGGCCGAACGGATGACCTATTTGGAACTGAGCGCCGACCCAAAATTTATGGACGCCTATATATCGGCTCTCTTTCTCCCCCACACCGATGTCGAGCTCTTCCCATCGGTGATGGAGAGATTTAAGGCGGCCGGGACATAATATGGCAAAGACGATAGCTGTGGCCGGCAAGGGTGGAGTGGGCAAGACCACTATCAGCGGCTTGATAATTAAATATCTGTTAGAAAAGGGTCTCGGGCCGGTTCTGGCCGTAGATGCCGATGCCAACTCCAACTTAGGCGAAGTCTTGGGGGTCGAGGCCAAAACCTCGATCGGCGGCCTTCGTGAAGATGTGGCTAAAAACGTCGAGCTCATTCCGGTTGGAATGCCCAAGGATGCTTTCCTGGAACTCAAGATCGCCGAGGTCTTGGTCGAGGCGACCGGGTTCGATCTTCTGGTTATGGGCCGCCCGGAGGGGCCGGGCTGCTACTGCTATGTCAACAATATTTTACGAAAGTACATGGAGATCCTGGCCAAGAGTTACAGATTTGTGGTCATGGATAATGAGGCCGGAATGGAGCACCTGAGCAGGCGGACCACCTATGAGGTGGATAAACTCCTTCTCATCTCCGACGCCGCTCCCCGGGGCATTCGGGCGGCGGCCAACATAAAGGAGCTGGCGGCCGATCTCAATCTTAAGGTCAATGAGATCCATCTGATAGTCAACAGGGCCGCCGCCCCAGAGCTCGATCCCCTGCTCCTAGAGGAGATAGAAGGGGGCGACTTGGAACTTTTGGGCGTGATCCCGACCGACATGAAGCTTGCTGAGCTGGACCTCAAGAAGAGACCGATATTTGAGCTTGGCAATGATTCGCCGGCTTACGCGGCCTTAACGGATCTTTTGAACGGTTTCAATCTATGATGAATTTGAAAGGGGTTTGACGGATGGCGGCAAAGATAATCGATGGGAAGGCGATAGCGGCTGAGATCAGGGCCGAGATGAAGGAGGAAGCGGCAAGGCTCAAAGGGGAGGGCGTAGTCCCCGGCCTTGCGGTGGTCATAGTCGGTGAAGATCCGGCCTCCAAAGTCTACGTTGGCCAGAAGGAGAAGGGTTGCGAGGAGATAGGCATATATTCCGAAAAGCACGCCCTGCCGGCGGACGCCAGCGAAAAAGAGCTCTTGGCTTTGGTCGACAAGTTGAATCGAGACGATAAGATAAACGGGATACTGGTCCAACTCCCCTTGCCGGGGAGCATCGATGAGAAGAGGGTCCTCTATGCCATCGATGTGGCCAAGGATGTCGACGGTTTCCATCCCGAAAACATCGGCAAGCTCGTCATCGGCGAGGAGACCTTTCTGCCCTGCACGCCCCACGGGATAATGGTCCTGATCGAAAGGTCAGGCATTGACATCAAGGGCAAGCGGGCGGTCGTCATCGGTAGAAGTAACATAGTTGGAAAACCGATCTCACTCATGCTTTTGGCCAAGGACGCCACCGTCACCATTTGCCACTCCAAGACGAGCGATCTGGCTGTCCATACCAGAGAGGCCGACATTCTCGTCGTTGCCATCGGCAGGCCCGAAGCGGTCGGCGGCGATATGATAAAAGAAGGGGCCGTCGTCATCGATGTCGGAGTCAACCGTTTGGACAGCGGCAAATTGGTCGGCGACGTCGAGTTCGATAGCGCCGCCAAGGTGGCTGGGAATATCACTCCGGTGCCGGGCGGGGTCGGGCCGATGACCATCACCATGCTGCTCAAGAATACGATAGAGGCGGCCAAAATGGCCGCCAAAAATAGATAACGGGTTAAAACCGAATTTGAAGGGAGATTTTTGAAAAGATGCCATTTCAAGCACCGGTAGATACGTATCAAGGCAAGGTTAAAGAGGTTGAACTCGGCAAAGAGGGAAACAAGCGAAAGGTTGGCGGGGAGGCGACGCTTCCCTTCCATCTCTTCGAAGGCGAGATGGGCAATCGCCCTCTCATCGCCATGGAGGTCTGGGACATAGCTCCTTCAAGCTGGCCGAAAGAGGTAGCTGCCCCGTTTGCGGACGTCTCCTCAGATCCGGCCCAATGGGCCAAGAAGTGCGAGACCGAGTTTGGGGCGGATATGATCTTTCTTCGCCTGATGTCGACCGACCCCAACGGGGACGACGGTGACGCTGCAAAAGCGGCCGAGGCGGCGGCGGCCGTCTGCGAGGTGGTTAACGTGCCGGTCTGCGTCTACGGCAGCGGCAATGTCGAAAAGGATGGAGAGGTCCTAAAGAAGGTGGCCGAGGCGACCGAGGGTAGCGCCCTCATCATCGGTCCCTCTCAGGAGGATAACTACCGGCCCATAACGGCCGCGGCTATAGGTTACAAGCACAGCGTCTCCGGTCTTTCGCCGATCGATGTCAACATGGCCAAACAGCTCAACATCCTGATGACCCAGCTCGGCCTCTCAAATGATCATCTGGTGATGGACCCGAGCGGAGCGGCTCTGGGCTACGGTCTTGAGTACGCCTACTCGATAATGGAGCGTCTAAGGCTGGCTGCCCTTCAACAGAATGATGAGATGACCCAGATGCCGATGCTCTGCGATCTGGGTCGCGAGGTCTGGAAGGCGAAGGAGGCCAAGTCCGAGGATGAACCCGCTTGGGGCGATGCCAAAAGGCGAGGGATACTCTGGGAGGCTATGACGGCTGCCAGCATGCTGATAGCCGGAGGCGACATCCTGGTCATGAGGCATCCCGAGGCCGTCAAGATGGTCAAGGAGTTTATCAAGGAACTTTTGGATTAGTCTGGAGGATATTGATGGGCGAGTGCGGTTGCAAGCAAACTCAAGACCAAAGTGAAGTATTTGATATCGATTCCGTAAGGATTCTGCTCGAGGGCTATCGGGGCAAAGAGGAAGAGCTCGTCCATGCCCTGCAGGATGTCCAGCATACCCTGGGCTATCTTCCCAAAGAGGCGATGGAGATGATTGCCGATGTCTTCAACCTATCATTCTCCCACGTCTATGGGGTTGCTTCCTTCTACGCCCACTTCTATTTTGTTCCCAGGGGCAAGAATATCATCAAGGTCTGTACCGGTACCGCCTGTCACGTGCGCGGGGCCAAAACCATACTGGATGGTCTGGCTGGAGAACTCGGCATTGAGCCCGGCCAGACCTCAAGCGACATGGAGTTTACTTTGGAGACGGTGAGCTGTGTTGGATGCTGCGCGCTCGCTCCGGTTGTCGTGGTGGGCGAAGAGGTCTCCAAGGAGAGGACGCCAAAGAGACTCATCTCATCGATAAGAGAGGCTGAAGATGGCAAGGAATAGGCTTAAAAATCCAAATGATCTCGGGCTCCTTAGGGAAGATATATTGAACAAAAAAGCCTTGGACGGCCACTCCGTCAAGGTATGTTGCGGCACGGGCTGCAGGGCCTCGGGGGCCGAGAAAGTGGTCAGCTCCCTGATGAGCGAGGCGGCCAGGGCCGGCTTGGATCTTGAGGTCAGACCGACCGGCTGTCAGGGTCTCTGCGAGAAGGGGCCGATAGTCATCGCCGAAGCCGATCAGACCTTCTACAACAAGGTCGACGCCTTCGATGCGCCCAAGATAGTAGACCTCACCCTAAAGAGGGGCGAAAAGATAGATCGTCTTCTGGTCCAAGATCCTATCACCGGCCAGAGGGCAAATACGGAAGAGGAGATTTCCTTCTATGCCAAGCAGGAGCGGGTAGTCCTAAAGAACTGCGGCCACATCAATCCCGAGAGCATAGAGGAGTATATAGTGGCTGGCGGCTATCAGGCCTTGGCCAAGGCGCTAAGCCAAATGACGCCAGATGAGGTCCTGAGCGAAGTCAAGGCGGCCAGGCTCAGGGGTCGCGGCGGAGCCGGCTTCGATGCCGGGGTCAAGTGGGAGGGCGCAAAGAGGGTTAAAAGTCAAATCAAGTACATAATCTGCAACGGCGACGAGGGAGATCCGGGCGCCTTCATGGATAGGAGCCTTCTGGAGGGAGATCCCCACGCCGTCATCGAGGGCATGATAATTGGAGCCTACGCCGTCGGAGACTGTCATAACGGTTATATCTACGCCCGCGGCGAGTATCCGCTAGCGGTCAAGAATTTAAATATCGCTATCGGCCAGGCTAGAGAGCTGGGCTTGCTTGGCAAGGATATCTTGGGGAGCGGTCTCGATTTCGATATCGAGGTCAAGAAGGGGGCCGGCGCCTTCATCTGCGGCGAATCGACGGCTCTGATGTTCTCCATCGAGGGCAAGCGGGGCATGCCAAGGCCGACCCCACCCCGTTCGGTGGAAAAAGGCCTCTATGGTAAGCCGACCGTCCTAAATAACGTCGAGACCTTAGCCAACATTGGGCCCATCATTTTGAAGGGAGCCGATTGGTTCAAATCGATCGGCACGGAGGGCTCGCCGGGGACCAAAATATTTGCCTTGACCGGACGAGTCAAGAATACGGGGCTCATCGAGGTTCCAATGGGGATCACCATCCGCGAGATAATATACGATATCGGCGGCGGCATCATCGATGACAAGGAGTTCAAGGCGGCTCAGATGGGTGGGCCAAGCGGCGGCTGCATCCCCAAAGAGCATCTGGATCTACACATCGACTTCGACTCCTTGGGGCGAGTCGGAGCAATGATGGGCTCAGGTGGCCTGGTTATCATGGACGAGTCCGATTGCATGATAGAGATCGCCCGCTACTTCCTCTCCTTCACCCAGGTGGAATCGTGCGGTAAATGTCCGCCTTGCCGCATTGGGACCTTCGAGATGCTCGAGATATTGACATCCATAGTCGAGGGCAAAGGAAGAGAGGGCGACATCGAGCGCTTAGAAGAGATCGGAGTGCGCATTCAACAGACGGCCCTATGTGGCCTGGGCAAGAGCGCGCCCAATCCGGTTCTCTCTACCATCAGATATTTTAGGGATGAATATGAGGCTCATATATCCAAGGATTTCTGCCCGGCCGGTGCTTGCGCAAGTCTTGGCCACTACCGGGTGATTGAAGAGGAGTGTTTGATGTGCAACCTCTGCGTGGAGGCCTGCGCCTTCGATGCCATCATCGAAAAGAGGGGCAGTCTTTATATAGATGAGGTCTATTGCGAAAAATGTGGCGCCTGCATCGGGGTCTGTCCGACCTCGTGCATAGTCAGAGAGTTCGTCGAAAGGCCGGCTCTTAGCGGAAGCGGCAAAGGAGGTGGGGCGAAATGAAAGAGGGCTGCAGCGTCACCTTGGCCATCGATTTCTTCAAGGCCTTTTTGGCCGAGAAGATGTGCGCAAAATGTCTCCCTTGTATGATGGGGATGGCGCAGATACTCGGTATTTTGGAGGATATCTCAAGGGGCTCGGGTAAAGAAGAGGACCTCGAAGTCCTCGCTCACCTAGCCTCCCAAATAGTCGACACCGCAAGGTGTAAGCTGGGCAGAGATGCGGCCGAGTTTCTGGCCGCCTCTCTGGAGAACCACAGAGAGGACTATCTTGAACATATCACAAACAAGACCTGCTCGAGCAGCTTTTGTGATGAGATAACCTGCTTGAAGATAGAGCCGTCTGCCTGTACCATCTGTGGGGCCTGCAAGGAAGTCTGCCCCGAGGATGCCATAGTCGGCGAAGGCCTGGTCGCCTATCTGGCCGATAACAGGCCGATGAAAATAAGGACCAAGCGCTGCACAAGGTGCGGCCGCTGCCAAGAGGTCTGCATAACCGGGGCCATAGAAATTGTCTGATGAGGGAGGAGAATTCAAGTTGAAAAAAGAGATCGCCTTGACCATAAATGATAATAAGGTATCAGCTCCGGAGGGAACCCTGATAATCGAGGCGGCCGAGTCGGCCGGCATCGATATCCCCCACCTCTGCTACTGCGAAAGCTTGGCCTCGACCGGGGCCTGCCGGGTCTGCATGGTTGAAGTCGAGGGAGCGAGGGGCCTGGTGGCTTCCTGTACCCAGAAGATCAAGGAGGGCATGAAGGTTACAACCGACAGCGAGAAGGTGAGAGCGGCGCGCCGTTTCGTGGTCGACCTCATCCTGTCCAATCATCCGGGTGACTGCTTGAGCTGCGATAAGAACGGAGTCTGCGAGCTTCAGAAGTACGCTTACGAGCTTGAGATAGACAAGACCAGTTTTTCAATGAAGGATCAGGGTTATGAATTGGATAGGGAGAACCCCTTCATCGAGCGCAACTACAACCTCTGCATCCTCTGCGGCCGCTGCGTCCGCATCTGCAAAAAACAGAGCGAAGATGTGATCGATTTTGTGAAAAGGGGCATGCTGACCAAAGTATCGACTCCGATGGATATTCCGCTCACCCAGGCTGGCTGCGATTTTTGCGGAAGTTGTCTAGCCGTCTGTCCGACCGCGGCCTTGATGGAGAAGGAGAGAAGGTTCAAGGGGCGTGAGTGGGAGATGGCCAGCGCCAAGACGACCTGTTCTTACTGCGGCGCCGGTTGCAGGCTGACCATCGACAGCGTCGGCGGCGAACTGGTCAGGGCAAGGGCGGAGGAGGCTACGGACTTCATCTGCTCGCGCGGCCGCTTCGGGTTCGATTTTGCCGGCAGCGATAAGCTGATAACAAAGCCCCTCATCAAGAAAGATGGCGCCTTTACCGAGGCGACCTACGATGAGGCCGTAAAATTCATCGCATCCCGCTTAAAAGAGATAAAAAAGGCCCACTCAGAGAAGAGCATAGGCGGCTTCATCGGAGGGGCCGAGACCAACGAGACCATATATCTATTTCAGAAGTTCTTGCGCGCGGGCCTTGGCACAAACAACGTCGATAGCTCGGCCCGTCTTCTTGGCATGCCGGCCCTGATAGAGATGGAGGGCATGCTGGCAAGCGACGCCTTTGCCACCTTCGACGATTTGGAGGAGGCCGATTTCGTAATCGCTCTGGGCAGCGGTATGGCCGCCCATCCAAAACTGCTCGCCGCCCTTCGCCGCGTGGCCGCCAAGGGAGGCAAGGTCGCTTTGCTTGGAGCAAGGCCGCTTGACAAGAGGTTTTCCAATCTTACCATCACGGCTGGCTCGGAAGAATTCGCCCTTTCCGCCATCATAAAGGCGCTCTTGAGCGATGAAGCACTGGCCAAAGAGGCCGAGAAGATGGCCGGTTTTAAAGAACTCAAAAAATCGCTTAGCGGCTTAGATGAAAAGACCATCGAGAAGGAGACCTCGCTAAAAGCGGAGCAGTTTTCCGCCATCGCTTCGAACTATCTGACCGCCAAGGCGCCCAAGATAGCTTTTTGTCCAGAGAAGCTTGGGCTTCACGCCATGGAACTGATGGCCGACATTCTCATCTTGACCAGCAATTTTAAGTCATCGGTTCTGGCAAGCCTGGCTCTGGCCAACCTTAGGGGCGCGGCCGAGCTCGGGGCTCTGGCCGGTTTCTATCCCGGCCTCTTAAGAGACGGCGACGACCTGGCCAGAGTCAAAGAATCTTATGGCGGAAAACTGCCCAAGGCGGCCGAATCATCGATCGGCGAGATGCTCGGTCAGATGGGCTCGACCCTTCTGGCCATGTATATAATCGGTGAGGATCCCCCTGCTCATCTCGGAGATAAGACCGAGGCAAAGAAGGCCCTCTCTTCGCTCGATCTTCTGGTCGTTCAGGACTCCTTTATGACCGAGCTGACCGAGCTGGCCGATGTCGTCTTGCCCAAGCGAACCCCGCTTGAGGAGGAGGGGACCTATATATCTTACGGGGCAAGCATTGTCGAGGTTCATCCGGCAAAGGAGAGCGATCTTAAGGCGACGGCTCAAGTGATAGCCGATTTGAGCGGGGCAATGGGTCATCCGATGAAATACTCATCCATCAAGGATATCACCAAGGAGCTTAAGACCTTCATCCCGTCTCCGGATAAGGGTAAAGGACAGGTCCCAAGTCTTACGGCCGCAAATCCCACTCTTCAAGGTGAAGGACTGGACAAAGCTTATCCTTACGCCCTTATGGTGGAGACGGGCAAGTTCGGTTTCTACGACAAGAGCCGGACAGATAACTCAAAACTATCTAAGATCGACCCGGCCGCCGCTTTAAGCATATCTATTTCGAAGGCGGACGGGGTGGCGCTAAATCTCTGCGATGGGGATGAGGCCAAGATAGAATCGAGGCGGGCCCAGGCTCAGGCCACGGTCAGAATCGACGAAAGCTTGCCGGCTGGTGCGGTCAGTATGGCCGAGGCGAATGAAGCATGGGCCTTGCTTGCCAGCGGTAATATCGATGCCAAACTTAAGGTCCCAGAGTATAATCTATTCGCCGTAAAGATTTCAAAAGGAGGCGATGTGAGTTGAGTAAGAAGAGAGACGATACCAAGAAGACCAAGAAGACGTATCCCGCGGCGCACCCCAAGACGAGTTGCACCGCGAGTGCCAAGATGATAGATAAGGCCATTGGCGACGGGGTATCCACCTCTTTTGAGCGGGCGGGTGAGCTCAAGGTCTGCTCCTTCGGCTCGGGCGGTACCTGTTGTAGGGTCTGTGCCATGGGGCCGTGCCGGGTGACCGAGAGTAGGACGGGCGTCTGTGGAGCGACCGATACCACCGTTGCGGCCAGGAACTTTGCCCGGATGATAGCGGCCGGCACGGCCGCTCACTCCGATCATGCTAGAGAGGTCATCTTCACCTTCATCGCGGCTGCCAAAGGGGAGGCCCCTGGCTACGAGATAAAGGATGAGGAGAAACTTAAGAGTCTTGCCCGCGACTTCGACGTCAAGACCGAAGGCCGAGATAAAAGCGAGATAGCCATCGAGCTCGGCGAGAAGGCCCTTTTGGAGATGAACAGGCAACAGGGTGAGCTGACCCTGCTCAAAAGAGCCCCCGACAAGAGGCGCGAGGTCTGGAAGAAGGAGGGCCTCTCCCCCCGCGGGGTCGACCGCGAGATTGTGGAGACGATGCACAGGACCAGCATCGGGGTCGATCAGGATTACGTGAACATTATGGCTCAGGCCTCGAGAACTTCGCTCGCCGATGGCTGGGGAGGCTCAATGCTGGCAACCGAGCTTCAGGATATCATGTTCGGAACCCCGGTTCCCTTAAGATCCACCGTGAACCTGGGCGTCCTCAAGAAGGATGAGGTCAACATCATCGTCCACGGCCACGAGCCCCTCATCTCCGAGATGATAGCTGTCGCTGCTCTCGATGAGGGGCTGATAGCCGAGGCCAAAAAGGTTGGGGCCAAGGGGATAAACTTATCTGGCATCTGCTGCACGGCCAATGAGATATTGATGAGGCGGGCCATCCCGATCGCCGGAGACTTCCTCCAGCAGGAGCTGGCCATCTGCACCGGGGCGGTCGAAACGATGATGGTCGACGTCCAATGCGTCATGCAGTCGCTCACTCAAGTCGCCTCCTGCTATCATACCGAGGTCATAACCACCTCACCCAGGGCCAAGATAACCGGGGCGACCCACATCGAGTTCGATCATCACCGGGGCCTTGAGACGGCCAAGGAGATCGTGAGGCGGGCCATCGCCAACTTCCCCAAACGGGGCAAGGTGGATATACCAAATGAAGAAATCGAGCTCGTGGCCGGCTTCTCTCACGAGACGATAAATTATATGCTGGGCGGCAAGTTCAGATCATCATACCGTCCCCTAAACGACAACATCATCAATGGTCGCATCAGGGGCGTGGTAGGCGTGGTTGGCTGCAACAACGCCCGGGTTAAGCACAACTTTAGTCACACCACCTTGGTCAAGGAGCTTATTGCAAACGATATACTGGTCTTGGTGACTGGTTGTGGGGCCATAAGCTGCGCCAAAGAGGGGCTCCTTCTGCCGGAGGCGGCCAAAATGGCCGGAAGCGGCCTGGCCGAGGTCTGCGAGGCGGTCGGCATGCCGCCCGTCCTACATATGGGTTCCTGCGTCGATAACAGTCGCATCCTGATTGCCGCCTCCGAGATGGTCAAGGAGGGCGGCCTCGGCGAGGATATCTCCGAGATCCCGGCGGCCGGCTGCGCGCCCGAATGGATGAGCGAAAAGGCCGTGGCCATCGGACAGTACTTTGTGGCCAGCGGGGCGATAGTCGGTTTCGGCGTCTCATTCCCCACGGCAAACAGCGAGGTCTTGAGCGACTACCTCTTCGATAAGATAGAGGAGACGACCGGTGGCAAGTGGCTCTTTGAGCCCGATCCGGTAGAGATGGCCAAAAAGATCATCCAAGCCATCGACGAGCGGCGAAAGGCCCTCGGCATCGACAAAGAGAAAGAGAGAGTCCTCTACGACATGGAGATGAGGAGGGACCTAAAAATTGTCTAAGATAATCGCTTCGGCCGCCATCCGGGGGGCGCACAAGATATTTACGCGGGCCGAAAAAGAGCTGGCTGCCGCTCTGAACGAATACGGGCTCGACCAGAAGATAGAGCTGCCCAATACCGGCTATTTTCTTCCCGTCATTTTCGGAATGACCGGCATCGCCATATCTAAGCTCTCCGATTTTGCCGAGATAATGGATTATATCAAGCGGCTTCTTCCGCCGGTGCCATCCGAAAACGTCCACCTTCCCTATCTGGGGGGGGCACTGGACGCCGGCATGGCTACCCTCTTTGCCGACGAGGTGATAGAGGGCATAAAGTACATCAAGGATCCCCCTTATACCATGGGGACCGAGCCGACCGATGATAACCTATGGCTTGGGGCGGCCGATGACGTAATCATGCGCGAGCGGGGCGTCGAGTTTGTCGACGGCTCGGCTCCCGGTTTTGCTGCCTGCGTCGGGGCCGCCCCGACAAATGAGATTGCGGTAAAGATCGCCCGCGAGCTTCAGGAGAAGAATATCTACGTTTTCATGTCGGCGGAGGCTGACGGCAAATCGATGGCTGAGCAACTGGCAGCCGAAGGAGTTCAGATGGGTTGGGAGACCCGCCTGGTTCCCTTCGGCAAGGACATCACCTCAACCATCTTCTCGCTCGGCTTTGCCACCCGGGCCGCCCTCTCCTTTGGCGGCGTCCAGCCGGGCGACTATCGAAGGGCCCTCTTATATAACAAGAATCGCATCTTCGCCTTCGTCTTGGCCCTTGGTGAAGTCGACGACGAGAAATATGCTCAAGCGGCCGGAGCCATCAACTTCGGCTTTCCGACGATTGCCGATACCGATATCCCCGAGATCTTGCCGACCGGGGTCTGCACCTACGAGCACGTCGTCTCCAGTATCCCCCACGACAAGATGGTCGAAAAAGCGATTGAGGTGAGGGGCCTTAAAGTTCAGGTGACCAAGATCGATATCCCGGTCGCTTACGGAGCTGCCTTCGAGGGCGAGCGGATAAGGCGCGAGGATACCTACGCCGAATTCGGCGGCCAGAAGACGGCCGCCTTCGAGTTCTTGAGGACCAAGGAGCTGGAAGAGGTCGAGAACGGCCGAGTCGATGTGGTCGGCAAGGATATAGGCGACATCGAGGCGGGCGAAGTTTTACCCATCGGCATCGTCGTCGACGTGGCCGGCCGCAAGATGCAGGAAGACTTCGAGTCGGTCTTGGAACGCCAAGTCCACCACATGATAAACGGAGCTGAGGGCATCTTCCATATGGGCCAGAGGGATATCATCTGGATCAGGATCAGTCGCAAGGCCAAAGAGGCCGGCTTCACCTTCGCACACCTTGGAAAGATCTTGACGGCCAAGCTTGCCGCCGACTATCCGGCCATCGTCGATAAGGTCCAAGTGACAATCTACACGGATGAGGCCAAGGTCAAGGAGATGCTTTTAGAAGCTCGGAAGTCCTATGCCGTGCGCGACGAACGAGTCAAAGGCATGACCGACGAAAAAGTCGATGTCTTTTATTCTTGCTCGCTCTGTCAAAGTTTTGCTCCAAATCATATCTGCATCATCACTCCCGAAAGGCTTGGTCTCTGCGGCGCCTACAACTGGCTCGACGGCAAGGCCGCCTATGAGATCAATCCGACCGGCCCCAACCAGCCGATCAAGAAGGGCGACACCATCGACGCGGTCAAGGGCCAATGGAAGGATGTCAACGAATTCATCTTCAGCATGTCTAATCAGTCGATCGAGTCGTTTAATGCCTACTCAATGATGGAAAACCCCATGACTTCCTGCGGCTGCTTTGAGTGCGTGGTGGCCATCCTGCCGATGGCAAACGGCGTCATGATCGTCAACCGTGAATTTGCCGGCATGACTCCCTCGGGTATGAAGTTCTCCACCTTGGCCGGAACGGTCGGGGGCGGGGTGCAGCTGCCCGGCTTCATCGGCATCGGCCGCCAATACATCAGTAGCCGCAAGTTCATCTCGGCCGACGGCGGCTTCATGCGGATCGCCTGGATGCCCAAAGAGCTCAAAGAGAGCTTGCGCTCCGAGCTTCAACGACGGGCTGACGAAGAGGGCGTGCCGGACTTCTTGGATAAGATCGCCGACGAGACGGTCGGCACCACCGAAGAAGAGGTCGTTGAATTCATGACCCGGGTCGGCCACCCGGCCCTAACCATGTACCCGATGTTTTAAGCAGCGGAGAGGCGCCTTTAGCTGTCAGTAGGCAGAAGATAAGGAGGCAGATACCGATAAATTGCAGCAAAATCTAGCAAAAGGAGATAGTTTATGGCTTTAACCGGACTCGATATCTACAAAAAATTGCCCCAAAAGAACTGCGGAGAATGTTCCATTCCGACATGCCTTGCCTTTGCTATGAAGCTTGCGGCCAGCCAGGCTCAACTCGAAGCCTGTCCTTATGTCTCGGAGGAGACCCGCGCCGAGCTCTCGGAGGCTTCGGCTCCCCCCATCCGTCTGGTCACCATCGGGGTGGGCGAGAAAGCCCTCAAGGTCGGCGAGGAGGCCGTCCTCTTCAGACACGAAAAGACCTTCTATCACCAGCCCGGTTTTGCCGTCCTGATCGATGATTCGATGAGCGAGGCCGATGTCGATGCCAAGCTTAGCAGGATTCAAAGCTCTCAGTTTGAGCGGGTCGGCCAGCTTCTTTCCGCCGACTTGGTGGCCGTAAGGTCGAGCTTAAGCGATGGGGCCAAGTTTACGGCATTGGTCAATAAGGCATCGGAGGCGGGATTCCCCTTGGTCATCTTGGCAAATGATCCGGCCGTCGTCAAAGAGGCCCTTGGCAACGTGGCCTCGACTAAACCTCTGATTGGGGTGGCCGATGAAAACAATTACGAGGTGATGGCGGCTTTAGCCAAGGAGAGCGGCTGCCCCTTGATCGTCAAAGGGCAAGGTTTGGAAGCCCTTTCCGATCTGGTGGAGAAGGTTTCCGCCCTCGGCGTCAAGGATATCGTTTTGGACCCCTCTTCCAAGAATATCAAAGAGAGCTTAAAGGATGCCACCTTTATAAGGCGAGCGGCCTTAAAGAAGAAGTTCAAACCGCTTGGCTATCCCATCATCTCCTTTCCTTGCGATAACTATTCCGACCCAAACATGGAGGCGCTGGCCGCTTCGGTCGCCGTCATGAAGTATGCGGGCGTAATAGTCCTCTCCGATCTCGATCCCGAGCGCATCCTTCCCCTCTTCGTGCTGCGCCAGAATATCTACACCGATCCTCAGAAACCGATGCAGGTCGATGAGGGCATATACAAGGCTGGCGAGCCGGGCGAGGATTCACCGGTCATCATCACCACCAATTTTTCTCTCACCTACTTCACCGTTTTTGGTGAGGTGGAGGCGAGCAAGGTTGCCACCTGGGTTTGCATCATGGATGTGGAGGGCCTCTCGGTCCTGACCGCCTGGGCGGCTGGAAAGTTCATCGCCGAAAACATCGGGCCCTTCATCAAGAGGAGCGGCATCGAGGAGAAGGTTAAACACAGGAAGATAACCATCCCGGGCTATGTCTCCCAAATAAGCGGCGAACTTGCCGAGGAGCTGCCCGATTGGACCATTGAGGTCGGTCCAAGAGAGGCCGGGGACGTAGCCAAATACCTGAAGGCCTGGAAGGCCTCTTAAGGTAGATTCAATAGTTCGAAGAGGATGACATGGTTTTTACATCGGATCGAATCAAGCCGAATAATGTCGCTTTGGTGATCGGGGGAGGCGTGGCCGGAGTCCAAGCCGCCCTCGATATGGCCGATTGCGGGGTCAAGGTCCATCTTATCGAGATGAGCCCGGCCATCGGAGGCAAGATGGCTCAACTCGATAAGACCTTCCCTACCAACGATTGCGCCATGTGCATCCTCGCCCCCAAGCTGGCCCAAGCGGCCCGTCACAGAAACATCGAGCTCCATACCAACTCCCGCCTGATCGATTTGAGCGGCGACCCCGGCGACTTCAAGGCCAAGGTCAAGGCGAGCCCCCGTTATGTGGATATAAGCAAATGCACTGGCTGCGGGGATTGCGCAAGCGTCTGTCCGGCCGTTGTGGCCGACTCCTTTGACGAAGGGCTCGGCCAACGTAAGGCGATATACATCCCATATCCCCAAGCTGTGCCGAGAGCCTATGCCATAGACATGAACCATTGCAAGCGCTGCGGCGCTTGCGCAAAGAAGTGTGGGCCCAAAGCCATAAATTTGGATGATGTGGAAGAGACGCTCGATCTTAAGGCCGACGCCGTTATCATCTCTTCGGGCTTTAGACTCTTTGACCCCAGCGTCAAAGAGGAATTTGGCTTCGGCCGTTACAAAAATGTTTTGACTCGCATGCAGTTTGAGCGGATGCTGAGCGCCTCCGGCCCGACGGGCGGCGAGATCGTGCGCCCTTCCGATTCTGCCCATCCCGAAAAGGTCGCCTTCTTGCAGTGCGTCGGCTCAAGAGATAAGGAACATAACTACTGCTCCTCCTTCTGCTGTATGTTTGCGACCAAGGAAGCGATCCTGGTCAAGGAGCATCAACCAGAGGCGAAGGCTAAGATATTCTTGAGCGATATGCGTGCCTTCGGCAAGGGTTTTGAGGCCTACTATCAGAGGGCCAAGGATAATTATGGGGTCGAGTATGTAAGGTGCAGAGTATCCGGTTTAAAGGAGGACCCCATCACCAAGGGTCTCATCATCAAATATGTCACAGGCGATGGCGAGGTTATAGAGGAGGAGTTCGACATGGTCACCCTCTCGGTCGGCGGCGAACCCTCAAAGAGCATAACCGAGCTTAGCCTAAGGTGGGGCATTGAGCTAGATGAGCACGGTTTTTGCAAGACGGAAAAGTTTGCTCCCTTGAGGACGAGCCGGGATGGGGTCTACGTCTGCGGCTCCTTCATCGAGCCGATGGATATCCCAGACAGCGTTATTCAGGCGAGCGGGGCGGCGGCCGAGGCTATGAGCAGAATGACCTTGGAGGAGAAGGTTGAATCGGGAGATTATCCGGTCGAGCGGGACATCTCAAGCGAGCCTGCCAAAATCGGGGTCTTCGTCTGCCATTGCGGCTCCAACATAGCCGGAGTAGTCGATGTCAAGAGCGTCGCCGCGCGGGCCAAAGAACTGCCCTTCGTCGTTCACTCTGAAAATCTCCTCTATGCCTGCTCCGAGGATTCCTTGAAGGTCATAAAGGATAGGATAGAAGGGCTCTCCCTAAACCGGGTCGTTGTGGCCTCCTGCACGCCAAGGACGCACGAAGGACTCTTTCAGGAGACGCTTCGCGAATCCAAGCTCAACCCCTTCCTCTTTGAGATGGCCAACATCAGGGACCAATGTTCCTGGGTCCATTCCAAGGAGGCCGAAAAGGCGACCGAAAAGGCCTTTGAATTGGTCAGGATGGCCGTGGCCAGAGCTGCAAAACTTAAGCCACTTGCCAAGGTCTCCTCTCCCATAAAGAGAAGGGCCCTTGTGGTCGGGGGGGGAGCGGCCGGCATGACGGCCGCGCTCGGTCTGGCCGAGCAGGGGATAGCGGTCGATCTCGTCGAAAAAGAGGCCGAGCTCGGTGGAAACTTGCGCTTCATCCGCTATACCTTAGAAGGGGCCGACCCCAAGGCTTATCTGGGTGAATTGATCGAGCGGACGAAGGGGAATGATCTTATAAAGGTCCATTTGAATTCCAAGCCGATCAAAAGCTCAGGCTTTGTTGGAAACTTTGTAACCGAAATAATGACCCCCACGGGGCAAGAGAGCATCGAGCACGGCGCCGCCATCATGGCCATCGGAGCCAGAGCTTATGATGGAGATGAATATCTAAGAGGGTCGAGCGAAAAAGTGGTAAACCAGTTCGAGCTGGAGGCGATCATCGCCGATTCGCCCGAGCTTCTAAAGGGCGAGCCAAGCGTCGTGATGATTCAGTGTGTTGGCCCCAAAGAGAGGAGCTACTGCAGCCGCCTCTGTTGTTCTACGGCCGTAAAGAATGCCTTGAAAATAAAAGAGATAAATCCGAGAGCCAACGTCTTTGTCTTATATAAGGATATGCGAACCTTTGGAACGCGCGAGGCCTATTATACCGAGGCGAGGAGAAAAGGGGTCGTCTTTATCCGCTATAGCGATGATAATCCGCCCAAGGTCCAGCTCGAAGGGGACGGAATAGTCGTTATGACTTTCGATCCCATCTTAAAGAGGGAGATCAACATCGCAGCCGACCTCATCGCACTCAGCACGGCGACGGTTCCGCATGCGGATATGGCTCTCATATCATCGATATTTAAGCTCCCCTTAAGCGAGGACGGTTTCTTCCTGGAGGCCCACATCAAGCTTCGTCCGGTCGACTTTGCCTCGGAGGGCTTCTACCTCTGCGGACTGGCACATTACCCCAAGTTTATCGAGGAGAGCCTGGCCCAGGCCCAGGCGGCGGTGGCCAGATCGCTTGGGATACTTAAGAAAGACGAGCTGAAACTCGGAGGCATGGTGGCCAGGGTAGATAAGGATAGATGTATGGCCTGTTTGACTTGCGTTAGGGGCTGCCCCTACTTGGCCCCGGCCGTCGGAGCCGACGGCAAGGTCGAAATAGCGGCGGCAAGATGTCAGGGCTGCGGGACCTGCGTCGCCGAATGTCCGGGTCGAGCCATCACGCTCGGCCACTATGGGGACGATCAGATAATGGCCGCCCTAAATGCCCTCTTTGAAAGGGAGGTAGTTTGAACGCTGGCCAAGGTTTTGAGCCTAAGATAATCGCCTTCTGTTGCTCGCACTGAGCATACGTCGCTGCGGACCTGGTAGGTTCGATGAGAAGTCAGTATCCAACCAACGTGAAGGTGCTCCGCGTCCCCTGTACGGGCCGGGTAGATATAATCCACCTCCTTTCGGCCTTCGAGGGGGGGGCGGATGGCGTTATTGTGGCCGGCTGCTTGGAGGGCGAGTGCCACTATAAGGATGGTAATCTGAAGGCAAAAGAGAGGGTGGCTAAGGCCAAGGGGCTGCTCAAGGAGATAGGCTTGGAGCCGGAGCGCCTCGAGATGTACAACCTTTCGGCCACCATGGCGGCCCGGTTCATCGAGATAGCCGAGGAGATGACCGAAAGGGTTAAGTCCTTGGGACCAAACCCGCTTAAGGGGATTGCTTCTACTCATGTTAAGGGGGCGTAAGTTTTGATAGTTGCTGAAGCGAAGAGCTTGGAAAGAATAAAAGATATGCTAAAGGGGCAAAAGAAGGTCCTCGTGGCCGGCTGCAATACCTGCATGGCGGTATGTTTTGCCGGCGGCGAGAAGGAGGCGGCCGTTTTGGCCACCTCGCTTCGCATGGCCTTCAAGTTTGAAGGGGTCGATATCGAAGTGAGCGAAAAGACGGTTGAGCGCCAGTGTGAAAATGAGTTCATCGAGGCCTTAAGGGATGAGGCGGCTGATTTTGACGCCATCCTTTCGCTTGCCTGCGGCGCCGGAGTCAACGCTCTTGCCGACATTTTTGCCGATATTGTCGTCTATCCGGGGGTCGATACCAAATTCATCGGAGTGACCGAATCGGCCGGGGTCTGGGCTTCTCGCTGCAGCGCTTGTGGCGAGTGCATCCTCGATCAGACGGCGGGGATCTGTCCGATAAATCGCTGCGCAAAGAGCCTTCTTCATGGTCCTTGCGGCGGGTCCCAGGGCGGTTTTTGTGAGGTGTCGAAAGATATCCCCTGCGTCTGGCAGCTCATCGTCGATCGCATGAAGAGACTGAATCTTATGGAGAAACTTGGGGGGGTAAGGCCGCCCAAGGATTGGTCGGCCGGCACCAACCCAAGCAGAGTCACTAAAGAGGAGAAGGGCTAATGAAGGCAGCCAGCAATTTAGAGAGGATCTTAAGCGAAGGCAAGTTTGCGGTCACGGCCGAACTTGGCCCCCCCAAGGGAGCAGACGCCGGGAAGGTCAGAGAGAAGGCGCGTCTTCTAAAGGGCTCCTGCGACGCCGCAAATATCACCGATTGCCAGACGGCAATCGTCCGCATGAGCTCGATTGCGAGCGGCAAAATAATTATGGACGAGGGCCTTGAGCCGATAGTCCAGATGACGACGAGAGACCGCAACCGGATCGGTCTCCAGAGCGATCTACTGGGAGCGGCCGCCCTCGGGGTTAAGGACGTCCTCTGCTTGACCGGCGATCACCCCAAATTCGGCAACCATCCCCAAGCCAAACCGGTTTTTGATCTCGATTCGGCCCAGCTCTCCGTCATGCTGAAAAAGATGCGCGATGAGAAGGTCTTTTTGAACGGCGAGGAGCTGCATGGCGGCCCCGAATTTTACATCGGGGCCGTGGCCAACCCCTTTGCCGATCCCTTCGAGTACCGGGCGATGAGGATGGCCAAGAAGATCGAGGCTGGAGCCGATTTCATCCAGACTCAGATCATCTACAACATCGATAAGTTTACAGAATGGATGAGCCAGGTCCGTGAGCTTGGCCTCGACAAGAAGATACATATCCTGGCCGGGGTTGCCCCGGTCAAGTCCGCCGGCATGGCCAAATATATGAAGAAGAACGTTCCCGGCATGGACGTGCCCGATTGGGTCATCGAGCGGATGGAGGCGGCCGGCAAGGAGGGCGCCAAAGAGGAGGGCATCAAGATCTGCGTCGAGATAATCAACAAGGTCAAAGAGATAGAGGGCGTCCATGGCGTCCACATTATGGCCATCGAATGGGAAGAGGCGGTTCCGGTCATCGCTGAGGCGGCGCATCTTCTGCCCAGGCCAAAAATATAGGAGCCAAGTTTTTGCAAAGATTTGAGCTTAAAAGAGAGATAATTGAAGATATCGAATCCGAGGCGAACTTTTCCATCTCGGTCTGTGCAAGTTGCAATCGCTGCACCTCGGGCTGTCCAGTGGTGGATGAGATGGACTTCACTCCGGCCCAGATAATCCGCCTTATTCAACTCGGCGACATTCAGCCTGCCCTCTTGAGCCGGACGATCTGGCTCTGCGCCTCCTGTTCGACCTGCACTTCTCGCTGTCCGGCCGGGGTTGATGTGGCGAGAGTCATGGATATCTTGAGGGAGCGGGCGCTAAGGAGCGGCGTTAGACCGGCCTTAAAAGAGGTTGCTCTCTTCAACGAGGTTTCCGTTAAGAGCATCGAGCGCCGTGGCCGCCTCTATGAATTCGGCTCGATGGTCGCCTACAAGCTCAAAAGCGGCGATATCTTCTCCGATATCTGGATGGGAATTAAAATGTTTTTGAAGGGCAGGATGAGTCTATTTCCTAGCTCCGCCAATTTTCCGAGCGACCTTTTAAAAGTCGAGAAGGATCCACTTGCTAAAGAGAAGATCGCCTATTTCAGTGGTTGTTCGATGCATTCCATCGGCAAGGAACTAAACTCGACGAGCCTAGCCGTTTTAGAAGAATTGGGCATCGAAGCTAGCGAGCCGGAAGGCTGGGTCTGCTGTGGGACAACCCCGGCCCACTCCACCTCCCATCTTTTGGCGACGGTATTGCCGGCCAAGAACCTCGCTCTCATCGAGCGAAAAGGTTATGATTATCTGACCGTCCCCTGTGCCGCCTGCTTCTTTCGCATGAAGGCGGCAGGTCGCGATATGAAAGATGACCCCGGTCTTAAAGGAAGGGTCGATCAGAAAATCGGCTACTCTTATGGCGGGGGCGTCGAGGTCGATCACCTCCTCACCACCTTGAGCAAGAGGGTTGAAAAAGAGGAGATAATTTCCAAGGTCAAGAAGCCGTTGGCTGGCCTCAAGGTCGCCTGCTACTATGGCTGTTTCTTGAGCCGGCCGGCCGAGGTTACGGGCTCGGAGCATCCCGAATATCCGACCGATATGGATCAGATGATGAGGTTGCTCGGAGCTGAAACGATCGATTGGTCGCATAAGACCGAGTGCTGCGGAGCGGCCCTTTCGATGACCAAGAGGGATATGGTCCTAAAGCTATCGGAGAGAATCCTCTCGGAAGCCAAGGCGCTTGGAGCCGATGCCGTCATCACTTCCTGCCCGCTCTGCCACGTCAATCTGGACGCAAGGCAGAGCCAGATCAAAAAAAAATTCGGCAAGAAGCTCGATCTGCCCATCCTCTATTTCACCCAGCTTATGGCCCTCTCATTCGGTTTGGACGAAGGCTCGCTGGGCTTCAAGGCCCACTTCGTCGATCCCGCTCTCCCTTTAAAAAAGAGGGGGCTCTTATGATGGCAGGGCTAGATTTTAAACCGAAATGTCTGGCCACCACTATCGGTAGCATGCCCCACGTCGATCCAAAGCGTGCCACAGAGGTCATTTTCACTCATACTCCCGATATTCCAACTTGGCCGCAGCTTCCCCACCTCTCCTTCAAAGAGAGCATGGCCATTCAGGTTAGCGAGGGGATGCCCGGGGTCAGACTGGATGAGGCAAAGGGGACGATCCACCTGGATTCGGGCGATTTGGCCTCAAGGGAGCTTGAGCTATTCTATGAACGCTTCATAGAGGACGATATCGATCACTTTGCCATCAGCCCCGAGTATGCTCAAGGCTTTGAGCCGTTTCTTCAGATGGTCAAGGAGAAGGGGCCAAGCGATATCAGTCTATTAAAAGGCCAACTTATCGGGCCGATAAGCTTCGGGCTGACCATAACCGATCAGAGTAAGGCGGCTGTCCTGTATGATGACGCTTTGCGCGACGCCGTCATCAAGACCCTAATCATGAAGGCCAAGTGGCAGAGGAAGAGGTTCGAGGGGGCGGCCCCCGATGTGGAGAGCGTCATCTTCTTCGACGAGCCCTATCTCCAGTCCTACGGCTCGGCCTATGTAAAACTAAATTTTGATGAGGTCATCTCGTATTTGAACGAATGCTTTGAGGGTTCGGGAGGACCGTGCGGAGTTCACTGCTGCGGCCGGACCGACTGGGGCCTCCTCATGGAGACAAGCGTCGATATCATAAGCTTCGATGCCTTCGATCATACCGAGAGCCTGGCTCTCTACCCCAAAAAGATAGACACCTTTCTGGACCGGGGCGGGGTGCTGGCCTTTGGCATCGTTCCCTCCACCTACCCGACCCCAGAATCGATAGAGGATTTGACCATCCTGACCCTCTTGGAGCGTTTTGAAGGGGCCGTATCACTCCTGGCTAAAAAGGGGATCGACGAAGGTAAGCTCTTGGAGTCGGCCTTGATCACTCCAAATTGCGGAACCGGCTCGATGAGCGTCCCCTTGGCCGAAAAGAGCATCGAGTTTGCCGGTCGCCTCTCTCAAGCGGTCAGGGCCAAATATTTTGGGGATGAAGCTTAAATGAAGATAGCCGTAACTGGCAAGGGAGGAGTTGGAAAGTCGACTATAGCGGGGGCTTTAGCCAGGCTCTACAAGGATCTCGGGTTCAAAGTCCTGGCCGTCGATGCCGACCCGGACGCCAACTTGGTCTCGGCCATCGGCGGGGCGGACCAAGACGACAAGATCACTCCCATCTCGAAGATGAAGAATTTGGCCGAGGAGCGAACGGGCGTCAAGCCGGGAACGATCGGCGGAATATTCAAGTTAAACCCCAAGGTGGATGATCTTCCAGAGACCCTGGCAAAAGACGTGATGGGGGTAAAGGTTTTGGTTCTTGGCGGGGTTGAGGCGGCCGGTTCGGGCTGCATCTGCCCGGAGAGCGCGCTTTTGAAAAGCCTGGTCAGAAACCTGGTCCTCAAGAGGGAAGAGGTCATCATCATGGACATGGAGGCCGGCATCGAGCACCTTGGCCGGGGAACGGCTGCTGGCGTCGATGCCATGCTGATCGTGGTCGATTCCGGAAAGCGCAGTCACAAGACGGCAAAGCGGATAGCCGAACTCGCTAAGGATATCGGCATCGAAAGGCTCTTCATTCTGGCGAACAAGGTGGAAAAATCAGAAAACTTGGATTGGATCGGCGAGCTCGAAAAGGATATATTAGGCGGCCAACTCATCGGCATCATCAGCGCAAGCGAAAAGGTGGCCGCCGCAGACATTCAAGGCAGATCACCTTATGATATGGACGCCGACTTTGTTCAAGAGGTTTCGGCCCTCAAAGAAGAGCTCCAAAAGAGGGTTGAAGGAAAGGGGATTAAATGAGGGAGGCCAATGGCTTGCAATTGTGATTGCTCCGGCCCGTCCTCCAAAGAGAGGGAGAGTCCGGAGCTTGCCGAGATAATCGATAACTTTAAGGGAGAGAAGGGGGCTGCTATCCCCATCCTTCAAGAGGTCCAGAAGAGATGCGGATATCTTTCCGAGGAGGCCTTGGATTTTGTGGCCCAAAGGGCCAAAATAGAGCTTAGCCAACTCTATGGGGTGGCCACCTTCTACGCTCAGTTCTCTTTGGTACCGGTGGGAAGGAACGTCATCAGCGTCTGCCAAGGGACGGCCTGCCACGTGGCCGGGGCGAGGAAGATAACTGAAGCTTTGGTCGATGAGCTCGGAATAGCTGAGGGTGAGACGACCAAGGATTTATCCTTTACGCTGCGCGGCGTCTCATGTCTTGGGGCCTGCAGCTTGGCTCCGGTGATGAAGATTAACGAGGAGGCCTTTGGCCGCCTGACCGTCAAAGGGGCTCGAGATATAATCAGGCGCATTAAAATGAAGGATAAAAACAACATTTGAGAAAGGGAGATTTACATGCTTGTAATTGGAGAGAAGATCAACGTCATGTCGAAGGCGCTCGGCCCGGCTATGAGGGAACGCGATAAGGGACCCATCCAGGAGATGGCGTTGGCCCAGGTCGAGGTGGGAGCCAACATCTTGGATATCAATATCGGTCCGGCCAGAAAGGACGGTCCCGATGTAATGGAGTGGATAGTCGGCGTCGTCCAGGAGGTGGTCGATGTGCCCCTCTGTTTGGATACGACCAACGCTTTGGCCATGGAAGCGGGCCTGAAAGTCTGCAAGAAGCAGCCGATCATAAATTCGGCCTCCGGCGAGCCGGAGCGTCTTGAAACGATGATGACCCTGGCCGCCAAATACGGAGCCTCAGTCATAGGCCTCACAATGACCGAAGTCGGCATCCCCCGCGACGCCAACGAGAGGATGGCCATTGCCGTCGATATTATGACCAAGATGGCCGAAAAGGGCGTTCCGACCGAGAACCTCTACCTTGACCCCTTGATCCTGCCGGTATCGGTCGCTCAAGAGCAGGCCACCGAAGGGATAGAGTCGATAAAGCTCTTCAAGCAGCTGAATGATCCACCCCTAAAGACGGTGGTGGGCCTGAGCAATATCTCCAACGGGGCGCTTCCCGAGGCCAAGCCGATCTTAGACCGGACCTACCTCGCTATGCTGGCCACTGTCGGCTTGGATGCGGCCATAGCCGATCCGCTCGATAAAGAACTGATGGAAGCGGTCAAGACTATCAGGATCTTGCGCAACGAGGTCCTCTACTGCCACTCCTTCTTAGATTAGGAGAGAGGCTTGAACGAGCTGGAAAGGGACGAAAAGAAGAGAAGGGTTTTAGTCTGCGCCGGAAGCGGCTGCGTCCTTAGCGGGAGCTCCCTGGTCAAGGTGGCCTTGGAGGATGCCGTGGGCAGACTCGGCCTAAGCGATGTTGAGGTCACTCTGACCGGTTGCCACGGTTTCTGTCAGCAAGGCCCGATAGTTGTCGTCAAGCCGGAGGGGATATTCTACCCCATGGTTACAAGTGATTCGGCCGTCCGGATAGCTGAGGAACATCTGGCCGGGGGCCAGGTGGTGGACGATCTTCTCTACGTCGATCCCACGAGCGGAGGGAAGGTTTCCCTCTATGATGAGATAAATTTCTATAAGAAGCAGACCAGAATCGTTCTCAAGAACTGCGGCCACATAGATCCCGAATCGATAGATGATTACGTGGAGAGCGGCGGTTACGTGGCCTTGAAGAAGGCCATAAGCGGCATGAGCCCAGATGACGTCATATCAGAGGTCAAGGCAGCCTGCCTTAGGGGCCGGGGTGGAGCCGGTTTTGAGACCGGGCTCAAATGGGAGCTGGCCAGAAAAGCGCCGGGCGAGATCAAGTACATAATCTGCAATGCCGATGAGGGCGACCCGGGCGCCTTCATGGATAGAAGCGTTTTGGAAGGCGATCCCCACGCCGTCTTGGAGGGAATGGCGATTGCCGCCTACGGCGTCGGTTCCGCCCAGGGCTACGTCTACGTGCGGGCCGAGTATCCGCTGGCCATAAAGAGACTAAAGGTTGCCATCGAAGGGGCCAAGGAGCGCAGTCTGCTCGGCGAAAACATACTGGGGACCGATTTTAGTTTTGATATCAAGATCAAGGAAGGGGCCGGCGCCTTCGTCTGCGGCGAATCGACCGCCCTCTCCTTTTCGATTGAGGGCAAAAGGGGAATGCCCAGGATCACCCCGCCTCGCTCGGTCGAAAAGGGCCTCTTTGGCCAGCCGACCGTCTTAAATAACGTCGAGACGCTGGCCAACGTGCCGGCCATAATCGAAAAAGGGGCGGCTTGGTTCAGATCTATCGGGACAGAGGGCTCGCCCGGCACCAAGATATTTGCGCTGACCGGCAAGGTCAAGAATACCGGTCTCATCGAGGTCCCGATGGGCACGAGTCTCTCCACAATCATCAACGACATCGGCGGGGGGGCACCGAATGGCGGCGAGCTCAAAGCGGTTCAGATCGGAGGACCTAGCGGCGGCTGCATTCCAAAGGAGCACTTGGACCGGCCGGTCGATTTCGATTCCTTAACCGACATCGGGGCCATGATCGGCTCCGGCGGTCTGGTCGCTCTGGATGAGACATCATGCATGGTCGATCTGGCCAGATATTTTCTGGCCTTTACCCAAGAGGAGTCGTGCGGCAAGTGCATCCCCTGCCGGATCGGCACCAAGAGGATGCTTGAGATATTAACGCGCATGGTCAAGGGGAAGAGCTGTGAAGAAGAGCTCACTCTGCTCGAAGAATTGGCCCAAGACATAAAGGTCTCGGCCCTCTGCGGGCTGGGCCAAACCGCCCCAAATCCGGTCATAACGATGTTAAGATATTTCAAAGAAGAGTTCGTTCAGCACGTAAAAGAGAGAAAATGCGCCGCCGGCTCCTGCAGCGATCTCATATCTTATGTCATAGATGAAAAGATCTGCACAGGCTGCGGCGTCTGCGTCAAGCGCTGTCCGGCCCACGCCGTTCGCGGCGAGCGGAAGAAGCCACACACCATCGATCAGGATAAGTGCGTAAAGTGCGGCATCTGCAAGCAGCACTGCGTCTTTGAAGCCATATACATCTCCAAATAATTGAAGGGAGCCCAAAAGTGAACGTCAAAGATATCATGACCAAGAATCCCATTTCCATATCCGAGGAGGCGAGTCTCAAAAAGGCGGCCGTCATGCTGAAAGAGGAGAAGGTCGGCTCCCTCTTGGTCGTGGACTCCAACGGCGATCTTGCCGGTATCATAACCGATCGCATCCTAGTCGTTGACGCCATCGCCAACGGCTTTGATTTCAACAAGACTCAAGTCAAGGAGATCATGTACGAGAGCATGGTCTCGGTCACCCCGGACATGGAGGCGACCAAGGCGGCCCGCCTATTGGAGGAGCTTGAGATAAGATATCTGCCCGTCATGGAGGGCAAGAAAACCGTCGGCATCCTCTCCATCTCGGATCTGGCAAATTTCGTCAAGGACTTCATCGACTGCATCCTGATAGAACTCGGCGCCCGTGTCGTCAAGAGGAGGATCGGCTAAGCCCATCATGACGAAGATCAATCTCACGATAAACGGCAAAAATATAGCGGCCGTGGGCGGCATGACCATCCTGGAGGCGGCCAAGGGAGCGGATATCGGCATCCCCACCCTCTGCCACGATCCGCGCCTCAAGCCCTATGGGGCTTGCCGCCTCTGCCTGGTAGAGGTCAAGGGGTCCAAGAAGCCGCTTCTCTCCTGCGCTACCAAAGTGACTGAGGGGATGGAGGTAGAGACGGAGACGCCTGCTCTGCTTCGCATCAGAAAGACCCTGGTTGAACTGCTCCTTTCCGACCACAAAATAAACTGCGTCACCTGTGAGAGCTCGGGCCGTTGCAAATTGCAGGACTTGGCCTACGAGTTTGGGATAGAGGATAATCGCTTCATTGGGGAGAGGAACACTTTTAAAATCGAGGATTTTAACCCCTTGATCGAGCGAGACCCAAGCAAGTGCATCCTCTGCGGCCGCTGCGTTAGAATCTGCGAAGAGGTTCAACAAGACAGCGTCTATACCTTTGCGGGTCGCAGCTTCAGCACGGTGGTGACGACCCCTTATGATCGCTCCCTAATTCAGACCAAGTGCGAGCTCTGCGGACAATGCATCTCGGCCTGTCCGACGGCGGCCCTCATCGATAAGACAGCCAAGAATCAGGGCCGGATTTGGGAGACGAGCGCCACCAAGACGACCTGCCCCTATTGCGGCTGCGGCTGCGAGCTCGAGCTTCACGTGAAAGACGGGCGCATCGTCCGCGTCTCAGCCGATGTCCAGAGCGGGGTCAATCGGGGCAACGCCTGCGTCAAGGGGCGCTTTGCCATGGGCTTTGTCAATCACAAGGATAGGCTTAAGAACCCGCTCATCAGAAAGGACGGCAAGCTTACCGAGGCCACTTTCGATGAGGCGATAGGGCTTATCGCCTCCAAATTGGCCAAAATCAAAGAGGAGAGCGGGCCCGATTCGATCGGCGTCTTTGCCTCGGCCAGGTGCACCAATGAGGAGAATTATCTTCTGCAGAAGTTTATCCGGGCGGCGGTTGGCACCAACAACATCGATCACTGCGCCCGCTTGTGACACGCTCCAACGGTGGCCGGTCTGGCCGCAGCGTTTGGAAGCGGGGCGATGACAAATTCGCTCTCCGATATAGCCCAGTCCGATGTCATCCTGGTCATGGGCTCAAATACCACCGAGAGCCATCCCATCGTTGCCTTGGAGATCAAGCGGGCAGTCAGTGATTTTGGGGCAAAACTCATCGTCATCGATCCAAGGCGGATAAGGCTGGCCGATTACGCCGACATCTACCTCTCCCAAAAACCCGGAAGCGACGTGGCCCTCCTTAACGGAATCATGCATGTCATAATCGAAGAGGGTCTGGCGGATCAGGCCTTCACCTTGGCCAGGTGTGAAGACTTCGAAGCCTTCAAAAGGGCGGTCCGCAAATATACCCCCGAACTTGCTGAGGAGATTTCCGGCGTCAAGGCCGATGATATCAGAAGGGTTGCCCGCCTCTTTGGAGCGGCCAAAAACGGGGCCATCTTCTATTGCATGGGCTTAACCCAGCATGTGACCGGGACGGATAACGTCCTTTCGGTGGCCAATCTGGCCATGCTGACCGGAAACATCGGCCGGCCTGGAACCGGGGTCAATCCTTTGCGCGGTCAGAACAACGTCCAGGGCGCCTGCGATATGGGGGCTCTTCCCAACGTCTTTGCAGGCTACCAGAAGGTTAGCGATGAGGCGGCCGCCCAAAAATTCGAATCCGCCTGGGGGGGGAGCCTCTCCCGCAAAGAGGGCTTGACCGTAACCGAGATGATTTGGGCGGCCGCCTCCGGAGGCATCAAGGCCCTCTATATTATGGGCGAAAACCCCATGCTCTCCGATGCCGATACCTCCCACGTCGAAGAGGCCCTAAAGAATCTCGACCTTCTGGTGGTTCAAGATATCTTCTTAACCGAAACCGCCGCTCTGGCCGACGTGGTTCTGCCGGGGGCAAGCTTTGCCGAAAAGGATGGCACCTTCACCAATACCGAGCGCCGCGTCCAGAGGGTCAGAAGAGCTATCCCAGTGCTTGGTGGGGCAAAAGAAGACTTAAAGATAATCGCCGATCTCTCGGCGGCCATGGGTTATCCGATGGAGTATGCGAGCGCAAGCGAGATAATGGATGAGATAGCAAAGCTTACCCCAAGTTACGGCGGCATAAGTTATCAGCGGATTGAAACGGAGGGCCTGCAGTGGCCCTGTCCAAGCCCGGCTCACCCTGGAACCCCTATCCTTCACACAGAGAAATTTGCTCGGGGCCTGGGCAAATTCCATCCCGTTGAATATAAAGATCCAAACGAGGTCGTCGATGAGGAGTATCCCCTCATCCTCACCACGGGCCGCCTCCTTCATCAGTATCATACCGGCACCATGACCAGAAAATCGGAAGCCATCGAGGAGGTCTGCGGGGCGGCCCTTCTTGAAATAAACCCCAAGGACGCCGAGAGGCTGGGGGTTGAGAGCGGCGATATGGTCAAGGTAACCTCCAGGCGGGGCAGCGTTGAGATAAAGGCTTGCGTAACCGAGAAGATTCAAAAAGGCGCCCTCTTTGCCCCCTTCCACTTCAAAGAGTCTCCCATAAACCGGCTGACCAACCCGGCTCTCGACCCGGTTGCCAAGATTCCCGAATTCAAAGTGGCCGCCGTCAAGGTGGAGAAGGTTTAAAGGCCGCCGCCGCGCCCCGCTCATCAGGAAAGATTAACCTCCGTTAACCTTGCCCGGCGCTCGGTTTTCAGCGCTTTATGTCATATCGACACAATAGCCGCCCTTGCAGGATCTTACGTGTTGCATCATCTAAAAATGTACTCCAAGAGGCATTCATTGCCTCACCAGAAATGTACTTGAAAGATCGGGGTTGGCTTCCTCCTTTCTTATCACATTTGTTTTGTTTACGTAAGTCTTAAATAACTTATCTTGAAGCTTGCTAATCCGTCTCTTAAGCTCGGCGGGATTCAATGTATTATATGTAGTCGTGAGATTGTCTTTGATTGTCTGATGGACGTCAGGACACTCCAGCAGACGCCGGTAGGGTGTTTTGGGCTCGTCGTATATCTTTTTGACCTTACTTCCGTTTCGCACCTTCTCGACCAGGCGCATATTCGGCTGAAAGAAGTTGGTGTAGAGTCTCAAGTACCCGTATATCTCTTTTAGGACTGCCATCTCTTGCTCGGTGTCATGGCGCATATATCCTGGAGTTACCCCG
This sequence comes from Actinomycetota bacterium, assembly GCA_030017835.1. Classification (NCBI taxonomy): domain Bacteria; kingdom Bacillati; phylum Actinomycetota; species Actinomycetota bacterium. The sequence continues at coordinate 47,376 of JASEGU010000009.1, forward strand.
TTTCTGTTGACACCTTAACTACGCACAACGGCTTCTGCCGCT
>JASEGU010000010.1 GCA_030017835.1 Actinomycetota bacterium
CATCGGGCTCTTTGAGGTCGTCTTCTCCGACATTACCGAGATACGGTTCGCTCAGGGCAGAGTATATTTGGCGGCATCCCTTGAAGCAGTATCAAAGCGACTCATCGGGCATAGCGCGTCAAGAAGCCCAGACAGTAATCTGGTTGTCGGGGTATGTCGTCAAGCAAAAGCGTATTTGAAAAAGCTAGGAGTTAATCTGTCCGGCGTCATCTTCCACCAGGACCAGGGCAGCGTCTATACAGGTTATGAGTATGCGGGATACTTAGTGCGCGACAGCATCAAGATATCGTATAGCCGCATTGCAACACCCTCGGATAATCCCGATATGGAGTCCTTCTTCGGCAGGCTCAAGGACGAGTGGGGGGATGTATTTGCCGCTGCTCAAACAGAAAGCGAGGTGATAGAGCTTATCAACAAAGCGCTCTCGTACTATAATGAAAGGCGTCGGCACTCGGCAATCAATTACTTTGCGCCGGATGAGTTCATCAAGCGAGAGCTTGCAGCAGCGACAGCGTAATATCGCCATTCACCTTAGGATTCCTCAATAGTAGTTCAAGTTTTCGGGCGCAGTTCGAAGGGAGATTACCAAAAAGAGTGGGAATACTTCGAAGAAAGAATGGAAGATTTGACGGATGAAATTGACGTAGAGGTTTTTGACGAATCAGCCTTTGATGATTAAGTAATAAGTTAGGCTTTACACTCAGGGCAGCTCTTATTTTTAGCATCTTCAATAGAAGCTGCCCTTGCTTTTTTAAGTTCTGGATATCCCGCGTAAAGGACTTGGCTCTTCTTGCAGCCGTAGCGGTAGACGGTGACTCCCTTACATCTCATCTCATGGGCCAGCATGAAGACGGCCGCCACATCTTGCTCGGTAGCGTCTTCGGCCAAGTTGACCGTCTTGGAGACGGCATTATCAGTATGTCTCTGGAAAGCGGCCTGAATCTTGATGTGTTGCTCGAAGGGGATCTCAAGGGCGGTTTCAAAGAGACGCTTAAAACTGTCCGGAATCCCCCTTAGGCTCCGGAGCCTTCCTGAGTTCATTACCTCCTGTTTTATCTCGTCTTGCCAGAGCCCCATCTCTTTGGCCATCCTTTCAAAGAGCGGGTTGACCTCGGCAAGCCTTGTCCCGTCCATGACCTTTCTGACGAAGGAGACGGCAAAGAGAGGTTCGATGCCGCTTGAGGTATTTGCGATTATGCTTATCGTGCCGGTCGGGGCGATGGTGGTGGTGGTGGCGTTGCGCATGTGAGAAAATCCCATATCGATCCAGCGGCTCTCCTTAAAATTGGGAAATGAACCCCGCGCCTTAGCCAGCAGAGCCGATTTTTCTCTCGCCTCTTTCGAGATGAAGGCCATGATCTCTTCGCCGATTTTTATGGCCTCCTCGGAGTCATAGGGGGTGGCCAGCATGATCAGCATGTCCGCAAAGCCCATGACTCCGAGACCGATCTTGCGGTTGGCCTTGGTTATCGCATCCACCTCCGGCAGAGGAAACTTGCTCGCGTCTATCACATTATCTAAGAAATGGACGGCCAGTCGGATCGTTCTGGCGAGCTTTTCCCAGTCGACTGAGGCCCCTCTCACCATCTGGGCCAGGTTTATTGAGCCCAAATTGCAGCTCTCATAGGGCAAGAGGGGCTGCTCGCCGCAGGGGTTGGTCCCCTCTATCTCGCCGATTCTTAAAGTTGGGTTATGCCTGTTGTTTATCTCATCGATGAAGACAAGGCCGGGGTCTCCGCTCGAATGGGCGGATGAGACCATCATATCAAAGAGACTTTTTGCCGAAATCCTCTTTACGGTCTTCTTGTTTCTGGGATTTATGAGGGCGAAATCGCCGCCTCTCTTTACCGCCTCCATGAACTCATCTGTCACTGCGACCGAGAGGTTGAAGTTGCTGAGGCTCTCTCCATCGGCCTTGGCTCTTATGAAATCGAAGATATCGGGATGATCGACTGCAAGAATGCCCATGCTGGCTCCCCGGCGCCGACCACCCTGCTTTACGACCTCGGTTGTTACGTCGAAGACGCGCATGAAGGAGAGGGGACCGGAAGCAAGGCCGTGTGTCTTACTGACTACGTCACCCTTTGGCCGAATCTTCGAGAAAGAGAAACCCGTCCCTCCGCCGCTCTTATGGATCAAGGCCATGTTCTTTACGGCTGCAAAGATCGATTCCATCGAATCCTCTACCGGAAGAACAAAGCAGGCCGAGAGCTGACCGAGCTCGGTTCCCGCATTCATCAAAGTGGGAGAGTTGGGCAAGAAATCGAGGCCCGCCATCATCTCGTAAAACCGCTCTGTTAGGGCGGCAAGATTGGCGCCACTATCGTAGAGGGCATCGATTTTGGCGACGGTTTCCGCGACCCTCGCAAAGAGCTCATCCGGGGACTCGAGGACCTTGCCTTGCTCGTCTTTTAAGAGGTATCTCTCTCTCAGCACCTCCACAGCATTCTCTGAGAGTTTGGTCTCTGGGTAATCTTTCATCTCTGCCACCTATGATCGGCTTGCCAAGGGTTTAATAGCTCAGAAAGCTTAAGGCCATTGGGTAGGCGCTTAATCTAAATGGTATTTCATCGCTCCAAGGCATGCAACACTTGAGTGCTTTGAGGCGAATCGGGTCAATCGTAGGTCAGCTCATACTTCTTTAGTAAGGGCTCATCGGAGAGGATGGCTGAAGCCTCTCCGTCGGCGACTATTTTGCCGCCGCTCATGATGACGGCCCGCTCGCAGAGCCTCTTTGCCTCATCCAGGTTATGGGTGATGATGAGCTTGGTTATGGGCAGCCCCTCGATTATCTCGATTATCTTGCCCTTGCCTCTGGGATCCAAGTTGCTGGTCGGCTCATCCAAGACGAGCATATCAGGCTCCATGGAGAGGGCTGTCGCTATGGCCACTCGTTTCTTCTGGCCGAAGCTCAGGTGATAGGGAGGGCGCTCCTCAAAGCCCTCCATCCCGACCGAGCTCAAGGCGGCAAGGACCCGCTTTCTGACATCATTGGGCGAGAGGCCCATGTTTACGGGTCCGAAGGCGACGTCATCGAATACGGTTGAGGAGAATAGCTGATCATCGGGGTCCTGAAAGACTAGGCCGACCCTCCTTCTTATCTCCATCAAATTATTCTTGGCTATCGGGAGGCCGAAGATCATCACCCGACCATCTCCTTTAAGAGAGCCGTTGAGATGGAGGGCAAAGGTCGACTTTCCGGCCCCATTTGCGCCGAGGAGGGCGATCGACTGGCCGTGTTCTATATCGATATCGATACCTTTCAAGGCAACTGTGCCGTCCGGGTAGCTATATTTAAGATCCCTTATCTCAACCGCTTTATTATGGTGCATCGGGCCTCCAAATTATCATTACGCTTTGGCGAAAAATCTTATCGCGATGGCCAAAGAGGGCAAGGTGGTGACGAAGATGAGATCGATCGGGGAGAGGGGAGCCGCCTCAAACGGTTTCTCCTTACCATCATAACCTCTTGCGAGCATCGAGATATAGACCCGCTCGCCCCGCTCATAGCTGCGCAAAAAGATGACCCCGATCATGTTTCCGATCGTTTTTGTTTGCCATATCCATCTCGGATTAAAGTTTCTAGAGTCTCTGGCCCGCTTCATGCGCTGCGCCTCATCGCTTAAGACGTGGACGTAGCGCTGCATGAAGGAGACGGTTGCAAGAAAGACCTTGGGCGCTCCGAGCCCCTTAAAGCCCTCCATAAGCCTGTCAAACGGGGTCGAGACGGTAAGGATAGAGATGGCCAAAATGGCCAAGGTCGCCTTGGCGCCGGCCGTAAATAGGGTTGAGAGGCCCTCGCTGTACATCGGCAGGCCGAAGATGCGGCCTGCCACCTGATCGCCGCTCTGGCCAAAGAAGGGGAGCGAAATCACCAAGACCAGCATGAAGGGGAGGGCCAGGGCTACCCGCTTGATGATGTGCGTCAACTTAAGGCCCGAGGTTAAAGATATCAGAACGAGAAGCCCGAAGTAGCCCGCAAAGGTCGGATAAGCCTTTGCGGGCGTCGTGCCCGATATGACGGCGATCATGAAGAAGGAGATTATCTTGATCCTGGCGTCTAGCCTGCCGAGATAACCTCGGGCCGAAGTTGACTTCAATAAAGCAGAGCCCTCCATGCTTACGTCCTTTCATCCCTCTTTAAGATTCTGGCCAGGCCGTGGGCCAAGGTGAAGGTTATAGCCGTTCCGGCTAGGCCAGCCAGTCCGGTTGCAATCGACTCTCTTTCTATCCCGGGGACGGCGTAATCTGGAATGGGCGACCCGGTCCAGGCCGGCTCTTTCTCGGCCAGTTCAATGAAGCCCTTGTTCTCAGCCACTCTCTCCAAGCCATCGGGATGAGGTGAGGCATATGGCGAGACAAGGGTGGCCAAAAAGAAGGAGATCAAGAGGCCTATAGTTATAAAACTTGCGATCTTAAGCTTCACTTGTGATACCTCCCGCTCCGCCGGTGGTCAAGGAGTCCTCGCTCTTATAGGTTCTTATCAGATCGGGGCGGACGCTTAAGATCATGTTGACGACCACAACGGTCATCATTGCCTCGCCGATCCCGATGAGGACGTGGACGGAGAGCATGGCGGGCAGTACTACCGAAAGGGGAGAATGGCCGGAGGCCGCAATTTCGAGGGCGCAGAAGGCGGAGGCCAGAATGACCGACAGCCAGGAGCCCAGGGCGACGCTCGCAATGAAGCCCGCTCTATTCTTTGCAAGGAGCGGCCTTAAGGCCGCAAAGATGTAGTAGGTCACCACCCCGCCTACGATGGCCATATTGAAGACGTTTGCTCCCAGAGCCAAAAGGCCGCCGTCGCCGTAGAGTATCATCTGGATGAAGAGGACGACGGTTAGAGCGGCTGCGGCCAGCCAGGGTCCCAAGAGGACGGCGGCCAAAAAGGCCCCCAAGAAGTGGCCGGAAGTTCCGGCGGCGATGGGGAAGTTGAGCATCTGGGCGGCGAAGATGAAGGCGGCGACGACTCCAAGCAAGGGGACTTGCTTATCGCCCAGCTCCTCACCGGCCCTTTTGAAACCGTATCTGACGGCCGCGCCGGCTAAGATAGCTGTTGATGCCATTGTTTTGACATCGAGAAATCCATCTGGAATGTGCATGGGTAATCCCTCCAAAATAATTTTTTGAAATCCTTCGGGATTCCCTGATGCTAGGGCATAGGATAGGTGGTTAAAGCTTGGTTATGGTGACCTCGTGGTTATGATGGTCAGACAGGTGATTCGCTTCGGCGATCGCCTGTTTAAGGAGGGCTTCAATCTTGGCGGAATTTTCGATGGCCTCCTGAAGGCAGGAGGCTAAATCCCCGTGCTCAAGGGAGCCTGCTATCGCCCGCCATTGGGCGGCGCCCTTTTCGAAGAGGCCGTTTAGTTCTCCGAGTTGGTGGAGACCCAATTTCAGCCCAGTTAAATTAACTCCGCTCTCGCACACGATATCACCCCATTAAGGCCATGGTCGCTTAATAAAGCACCCATTTCGGCGATGATAGCAGAAGGCTCTGGCCTTATCAAGGACTAAACCTGGCTCAAGATTACCTTATGGTCCAAGAGCTTGAGCTCTTTAATGTCGGCTTTCAAAAACTTCTGCTCCCCGAAGAGGTCGATGAGGAGTAGTTTCTCGCCCTCTGGCCGTATGATCACTACGTTATCCATATACTCTTCAAGCTCGCCATCTTTATCTAAGAATACTTTGGCTTCGCACATCTTTCCTCCTTGAAAACGTTAACTGATTTTCGACTTCAGGGCGATGATTGCCTCATCCATCAGGTGGGGCAAAGGGGTATCCTTAACCCCGATCAAGATCGCCTCCAGATTATTTAGGGGAAGGATTATCTTCTCCCCTTTGGCCCCGGATACTGCTTCGGCCATCTTGGTGGTGAGTTCGCCCAGAAATGAATTTGGAACCATCATCGCGAGGGGGCCGATGATGAAATCGGCCTGGCCTATGGAGTGGACGAAGGCATTCTCTCCGCTTGCTCCGAGGTTTGCTCCGGCCTTCATCATATTGCTTGCGGCAACCGCGTTGGTTCCCAAGGCGAGCAGCTCTATCTCATCTCCAAAGGCCACTCTGAGCTTGATTATGATTTGGCGGCCTATGCTGCCCCCCATGCCGTCTATGACGGCGATGATCATTTTTTTACCTCAGCCATTCTGCCAGGGATTCGACCAGGCTCTTCTTGGGCATAGCTCCGACCAACTTCTTCTGGATGGCACCGTCCTTGAAGAGGATAAGGGTCGGTATGCTCATGATATCATAACCTGAGGCCGTCTCCTGATTCTCATCGACGTTCAATTTGCATACTTTGAGCTTGCCGGAGTATTCGCCGGCCAGTTCCTCCAAGACCGGAGCGATGGATCGGCAGGGTCCGCACCAGGCCGCCCAGAAATCGACCAGGACCGGTCCGTTCGCCTTCAAAACCTCCGCCTCGAAGTTATCCTTATTTAAATGTATGACGCTTCCTCCACCCATATCTTATCCTCCCGTGTTTATTTCTAGCCACCAAGTTCATCGAGGTATTTTTGAGCCGAGATGGCGGCTAAAGCTCCTTCGCCGGCGGCGATTACAACCTGCTTGGCTCCATTTTTTCTCGCATCGCCGGCGGCAAAAATCCCATCTTTCGAGGTCATCAGGTCATCTGCTGTGATGATATAACCCTTTTCATCCAATTTTAAAATATCGGTCAAGAAGTCAGAGTTGGGCTTGGTGCCGACATACATGAAGACTCCGCCCACGGCCACCTCGCCGACCTTGTCGCTTTTCTTATCCTTTATGATGGCTCGCTCTACCCGGCTGCCTCCCTCTATTGCAAGGAGCTCAGAACCCAAAATGAAGTCTATCTTATCGCTCTCTCTTGCCCTTTCTACCAGGATCCTATCGGCCCGAAGCTGATCCCTGCGATGGACCAAAGAGATCTTTCGTGCAAACTTGGTCAGAAAGATGGCCTCCTCTACGGCGGCATTTCCGCCTCCCACGACAAGGACGTCCGCGCCCGAAAAGAATGCGCCGTCGCAGGTGGCGCAGTAAGAGACGCCACGGCCGGCAAACTCACTCTCTCCTGGGATGCCTAGTTTGGCCGGAGTCGCTCCCGTCGAGACGATTACGGCTCTGCCATCAGATCTCTCATCCCCCGCAAGGATAGTAAAGTCTCCTCCTTGGCCTTGGATCGATTCCACCTCGAGAAGGGTCTTGATCTCAAGACCGAATCTCATGGCCTGCTTCTCCATGCGCCCTGTTAACTCAGCTCCCCCGATGGCCTCCACGAAACCTGGGTAGTTCTCGATCTCCTCGGTTGCGGCTATCTGCCCTCCGGTCAAGCCTTTCTCGATGAGCAGGGTCCTTAGCCTAGCCCGCGCGCCGTATATGCCGGCCGTAAGCCCGGCCGGGCCGCCTCCGATTATTATGAGATCGTACTTACTCTTCGAATTACTCATGCTCCTCCGCAATAAGAACGATTTTTAAACCGTTAATCTTGTAAGCGCTAAGATGCTTTCTCTTGGCGGGCTCACGGCCCACCCGAGACCTATCAGGCGGATTTTCTTCTGACGCCGCAGCTGCCTTCGCCGAACAAGGTCTCCAGGTTGTCAACCGTCTTGGCCACATCCGGACTTTTGCAGCGCGGGCAGACGATGCTCTCTTCTTCCTCTTTTCGTTCGTGCTTGAAAATAAGACCGCACATTTTGCACTTGTAGTTGGCCATTTTGAGATCTTCTTAAAAAAGTTAGATGATAAAGTAATCGGTCAGATGACTATTTCTAATGACATTTTAAACTTTTAAAGTTAAAATTACCAATAAAAGGGGGAGGCGTACTGATGAATGATTTGCTGGTAAGGGATATCATGCATCTTGGGGTGGTGACTTGCAGGTTGGATACCCCGCTCTGTGAGATTGCCGGGCTCATGGTCGGGCATAAAATTCACTGCATAGTTGTAGTTGATGAGGCCGGTGAGGCTTGTGGCGTCATCTCGGACTGGGGACTTTTGAAGGCATTCGGCAAGGATATCAAGACGGCCGTGGCCGAGGATATCATCGATAATAGGCTGCTGACGGTCAGGCCCAATGCTCTGGTTTCAGAAGCGGCCAGCATGATGGTGAACGAGCACGTTCACCGCCTGGTGGTTATGAGCGAGCCTCCGCTCCGGCGTCCGGTCGGCGTTTTAGCCGCAAGCGATGTGGTAAAAGAGATGTCAAAATACTGCTCGAACTAGGTTTTCAAAGCTTGCGGTTTTGGGGTCGTTCGTTACCAAAGAGACCGCTTATTGCTTCCGCTTTACTTTGATATCCCCGATGGATTATTCTTGTCTCTTCTTGCTTTTCATCCGACATTCTTCTAAGAATCTGCCAAGTCCTAATGGGATCTGGCTTGAAAGAGGAGGTTTTGTGGCAAGGCTCAAAAGGACCCTTTTGCTTAAGGTGAAAGCTAGGCTCTATCCTCTCCTCGCCCTCGCCCTCATCCTGATGGCTGGCTTTTCTCCTTCGGCCTCGGCCAAGGACTACACTCTCCCTAAGCTGGACATCGAAATAGAAGTGGAGAAGGACGGCTCCTTCAGCGTGGCAGAGGAGCGGACGTTCGCCTTTGATGGCACCTTCAGCTGGGCTGAGTATAGCCTGCCGCTCAGCTACAAGTATGAAATCAAGGACTTCTCAATTCAAGAGGGAGGGATCGAATACGTCCGCTCGACCTCATCGGCCCCCGGTACCTACGAGCTGGATCGGGATCAGGATTCTTTCACGGCAAAGTGGTACTTTTCGGCCAAGGATAGTGAAAAGACCTTTATCATCAAATATAAGATCTTGGGCGGCGTCGACGTCTACTCCGACTTCGCTCAGTTCTATTGGAAATTCGTTGGAACGGGTTGGACCAAACCGGTTGAAAGATTTCAGGCCGTCCTAAGGTTGCCCGATGGGGCCAATAAGGAGGAGATCAGGGCCTGGGCTCATGGCCCCTTGACCGGCGAGGTGGAGATAGTGGACGGGGCGACCGTCAGCTTCAAGGTGAACGATCTGCCCGCAAGCACCTTCGTTGAGGGGAGGGTTCTCTTCCCGCTATCCTTGGTGCCAGAGGCAAAGGTCGACTTCGATGAGCCCATCTTAAATGAAGCCTTGGCCGAAGAGACCGAGTGGGCAGAAGATGCCAATATCTTGAGGGAGCGGGCCATAGCCGATCTTGAGAAGCGGAGGCAGCTAGAGAGCATGGGTCTAGCCTCTTCGATCATCGTCTCGGCAGTCGGTATTCTCTTCTACGCCATCTTGTGGTTTCTCTTTGGAAAGGAGTATTCGCCCAGCTTTGACGGCGATTATTTCAGGGAGCTCCCGGCTGAATATCCCCCGGCCGTCATGGGTTATCTGGTCAAATTCGGTCACGTCGATACCAGGGATATGATCGCAACCCTGATGGACCTCGCCAGAAGAGGTTTTTTAACCATAAAAGAGGAGGAGCTTACCAGAAAGATACTCTTTGTCATCAGGACTGAGTATGACTACAACTTAAAGAGGATGGTTTCCGATACCCACTCCTTGAACGGCTATGAGTCTAATCTCTTAAGTTTCCTCTTCGATGAGGTGGGAAATGGGGAGAGCGTCAGCATTGAAGAGCTCAAGGATTTTGCCAAAGCCGAACCCCTCGCCTTCAGCCGCTTCTTCGAGGAGTGGAAGAAGGACGCCTCTTTGGCCGCAAAGGCTCACGGTTTTTTGGAGCGGCACGGTTCGGTAATAGCCTTAAACGTCTTTGTCTCGCTCATGCTGATTGGTTTTGGGGCCGCGATCATGGCCACCTGGCAGATAGCCTCCGGTTTTATAGCCATCTTCTTCGGGGTTCTTCAAATAGTTCTCTCCGTATTCTTGAGGCGCCGCTCTCCCGCCGCTGCCTCGGACTTTAAGAAGTGGGAGGCCTTCAAGCGGTTTCTGCTCCACTTCTCCAACCTAAAGGAGGCCCTGCCATCCTCGATGGTCATCTGGGAGCATTATCTGGTCTATGCGGTCAGTCTGGGCGTAGCCGAAAAGACGATCGAACAACTCAAGATCGTCATGCCCGAAATCCTAAAAGAGCAGGGCCTCACCTATTTTGGGCCGTCTTGGTTTGAGTCTTCCAGGGGCCTTGAGGGCTTGGGCTCGCTCGAGTCATTCGGCCAGAGCCTTTCGAGCATGGTGGCCACGGCAAACAGCGCTATGAGTTCGGCGAGCGGCGGCGGCGGCGGATTCTCGGGCGGCGGCGGCGGTGGCGGCGGCGGAAGCGGCGGCGGAGCCGGCTAAAGGGCCCGGGGCTCAGGGAGAGGGATCTTCTTTACCTCGGCTCCTCATGGTCATAGATGACCAAACCGGTGATGAGCTTGGGATAGAAGTAGGTCGATTTCTGGGGCATCCTCTCTCCGCCCTTGGCTATCGTTCTGACCTGATCTATCGTCGTCGGATTCAACAGGAAGGCAACCTTGTATTCGCCGCTATCGACCAGAGCGGTCGCCTCGTCCTCATCCGGAGTGAACTTGATCGATTTGTGCTTGATGAGGTCGCGGCTCTTAACCCCCAAGATTTCATCTATCAAGAGGCCGTGAAGTACGGTTACATCCAGTCTCTTCCAGGCGGACGAGCGGGCCTTGGAGATAACTTCATCCATCAGGCCCTCATCCTTCAGCGTAAGCAGGTGGTAACGGCCACCGCCGAAGTAAGAGAGAATGCTGTGAGAGCAGTTCATCCGTCGGCTTAGAGCCTCACAGGCCCTCTTTTTGACTCCGTCCTCATTCCCGGCTGGGCCGGAAAAGGTCTCGATATCGAAGTATCTTGAGGCCATCTTCAAGAAGTCCTCCTCGCTCTGGTCCACCGCATCCTTTACCAACCTATGGGCAGCCAGGATCGAGAGGCCATCACTGTCCATGTTGACGAACATCATCATTACGTAATTGAAGCCGGCCTCGGGGTCATTTGAGGTGGCTCGCATCTCATTTCGGTAATTTAGGGCCGTCTCGTAGCGGTGATGGCCGTCGGCGATGAAGATCGTCTTATCCTGCATCTTGCCTGAGACGACTTCTATCACATCGGGGTCGGTTATGGTATATAACCTATGGATGACGCCGCTCTCATCGGCCACCTCTCGCGTGGGCTGCTTGGGCCTTGCGCCTTCAAGAATCTTGCCGAGCTCATCTTGTTGATCGGAGTACAGGGAGAAGACCTGGCTGAAATTTGCCTTACAGGCCCGTATCAGGCTTAAGCGATCGGCCTTGGCCTTGGGGAAGGTCTTTTCGTGGGGCAAGACCAAGCCGCTCTTAAAGTCCTCTATCTTAAGGAGGGCTATGAAGCCAAGGAGGCGCCGCTTCTTTTCGCCCTTTGTGGAGTAGATCTGCTCGTAAAAGAATATGGCCGGCTCATCTGAGGCTACCAGTATCCCCTTCTCAAGCCAGCTATCGAAATGCCTTTTGGCCCTCGTGTACTTATTTTTTTGGCTGTTGTCGTCCGGTTTTTCTTGGCCTAAAATGAGCCTTATGATGTTAAAGGAACTCTTCTGATAGAAGTCCCTCTGGGCCTGCTTAGAGATTACGTCGTAAGGCGGAGTGACGACATCCTTTAAATCGACGTCATCATCGTTGTAAAGCAGACCCTTGAAAGGTTTGATTTCGATCAAGAAACGACACCTTCTAGCGATATTTTTTAAAAGCATTTCAATTTTAAGCGAGACTTACGATTTGGACAACAGTCTCTTTTCGATTTAAGTGAGGGCGGATATGCCAGGGGTCATCGTAAGATCGGCCGATTATTGCGACCTTAAGGAGGTTATCGAAGAGATCTTCTCTAAGTTCCCGCTGGCTCTTTCGGGTAAAAGGGTGTTTGTAAAACCGAACATCCTTTTGCCCTATGAGGTCGAAAAGGCGGTGACGACCCATCCGAGTCTCGGGTTCGTCCTGGCCGCCTCTTCCTTTTAAATCTCTTCGACGATTCTGTCGGCAAGATCCTTGGGGACCTCCTCGTACCTTGCGAACTCAAACGAGAAGGAACCGCGGCCGTGAGCCAGAGAGCGCAGTTCGGTCGCATATCTCTTCATCTCGGCTTCGGGCACGCTCGCCCTGACCAACTCGAAGCCGTCTTCCGTCGGCTCCATGCCGAGAATCCGGCCCCGCTTGCTGTTGAGGTCGCCGATCACGTTGCCCATGTAGGCTTCGGGCACAAGGACTTCGACATTTAAGATCGGCTCCAAGAGGACGGGCGAGGCTTCGGCCACCCCCTTTTTGAAGGCCATCGAGGCGGCTATCTTGAATGCCATCTCGGATGAGTCGACCGGGTGGAAGGAGCCGTCATGGAGTGTGGCCTTTATGTCAACCGCCTCATGGCCGGCCAAGACTCCCTCGGCCATAGCTTCGCGAAGGCCCTTTTCCACGGCCGGGATATACTGTTTGGGCACGGAGCCTCCGAAGATCTTATTCTCGAACTCGAATCCGGAGCCCTGAGCAAGCGGCTGAAATTCCACCCAGACGTCGCCGTATTGGCCCCGCCCGCCCGACTGCTTCTTATATTTTCCCTGAACTCGGGCGGATTTTCTGATCGTCTCTTTGTAGGCTATCTTCTTCTCTTTGAGCTCGGCCTGGACGCCGTATTTATGGTTGAGCTTATCCATCTTCACTTCTATCTGGACATTTCCCATGGCCGAGATAACCGTCTGCGACGTCTCGTTATCTCGTCTGATGACGAAGGTCGGGTCCTCTTCGGCCAGTTTAGAGAGGGCGGTGCTCAACTTCTCGTCGTCGCCCTTGGTCTTTGACTCTATGGCCACCGAATAGACCGGGGTCGGAAAGTCGATCTTCTCCAAGACTATATCCTTGGATTCATCGCACAGGGTGTCGTTGCTGTGAGTCTGGGCAAGTTTGGGAATGGCGACTATATCGCCGCATATGGTCTCACTTACGTCCCCCTGCTCCTTGCCGCACATGGCAAAGAGGTGGCCGATCTTCTCCTTCTTATCCTGGGTTGAGTTATTGACCGTGCTGGATGCCCGCATGGTGCCCGAATAGATGCGGGCGAAATTGAGCCGACCGATATAAGGATCGGAGATCGTCTTGAAGACCAGGGCCACCAAGGGAGCGCTCGGATCGGCGTCGCATGCCACCTCCTTTTTATCTCTGCCCTCGAAAGCGGCCGGGGTCGGCCGCTCGTTTGGCGAGGGCACGAAGTTTACGATGGCATCCATGAGCGGCTCAACCGCCTGGTTGAAAAGGGCCGAGCCGCAGAGGACCAAGGCGAGGCCGCCCTCCTTCACGCCCTTGGCCAAGCCCAGAAGCATCTCGTCACCGCTTAAGCTCTCCTCGCTCAAGTACTTGTCCAAGAGTTCCTCGTCGTTCTCTGCCGCCGCTTCCATAAGGATTCTGCGGGCCTCTGCCACCTTTTCCTGCATATCGCCCGGCACGGGACCCTTGGTCATTTTGCCCTTATCGGAGATGAGCGACTCCTCTTTTACGAGGTCTATCACTCCCTTGAAATCCTTTCCGGAGCCTATCGGTATTTGGAGCTGCATCAAAGAACCCTTAAGCGAGGCCCTCAAGCTGGCAAGGGCCTTATCGAAGTCGGCGTTCTCCTTGTCCATCTTGTTGATAAAGACGAGTCTGGATAGGTTCTCATCGCCGGCCATCTTCCAGTAGGTCTCGGCCTGAGGCTCAAAACCGTTTACGGCATCGATTAGGAGGATCGCCCCATCGCAGGCCCGAAGCGAGCCCTTGACCTCTCCGATAAAATCGGCATAACCAGGATTATCTATCAGGTTAACCTTGTGGTCCTTCCAATTGAAGTGGGTGATGGTCGAGGTCAAAGATATATGTCTTTTTATCTCCTCGGGGTCGTAATCGCTCGTTGTCGAGCCATCATCGACCCGTCCCAGTCTCTCGATCGATCCGGCGTCGAATAGTATGGCCTCGGTGAGGCTGGTCTTCCCGGCTCCCCCATGCGAGATAAGGCTCACGTTTCTGATGTCGGCCGTGGTCGTCTTGCCCATCGAATCATCCCCCTGCAATAAGAATGGATTAAAAACCAAAATTATTTACACATTTCGACACCAACGGAAGACAACCTTCATAAATTTGAAAAAGGCGCAAGTTTTGCAGGGAACTCAAGCTTTCGCCCGAGGGATTCCCTTAGTAAGGGTTAGTCTTTTTGAGGAATCGTTTTGTAGGCGAAGAGGGCTAGGAGGAGGCCGATTAAGAAGCCGCCGATGTGGGCGAACCAGGCCACTCCTCCCGCCTCCATCATAGGCGACATGGCTGAGAAATATCCGTTAAGCAACTGAAGGACGAACCAGAATCCGATGACGATGAGAGCCGGCAGACGGACTATGCTTATGAAGAAGAAGATGGGAATAGCCACATCGACGCCGGCGAGCGGAAAGAGGATGAGATAGGCGGCCAACACCCCGGCGATGGCCCCGCTCGCCCCAAGGCTCGGCAGGCTCGAGGCGGGGTTCATGATGACGTGGGCGCTCGCTCCACCCAGGCCGGATAGAAGATAGAAGAGGATGAAGCCAAGGTGGCCAAGGACGTCCTCGACGTTGTTTCCGAAGATCCACAGATAGAGCATATTGCCGAGGAGATGGAACCAGCTACCGTGCAAAAAGATTGAGGTGAGTAGGGTGATATAGACGTAGGGGCCTCCTTTGGTCAGGATGAGGCAAGGGGTCGCCCCAAAAGACCTGATGAAGGCGTCAAAGCCGCTCCCAAGGCTCAACTCATAGAGGAAGACGGCTGAATTTACCGCAATCAGCGATATCGTCACGAAGGGGAAGGTGCGCGTCGGATTCTCGTCTCTTATCGGTATCACTTGCTCTCCCTTTTGAGGACTCATTTTAAGGCGCCCAAATTGACAAAGCAAGTCGCCCGCCCTATGATTGTTTTATAATTCTAACTTAAAAAGAGGAGGAGACATGTTCTTTGGTCCAACCATATTTCTGATAATCATACTGCTGATTCCGGTCATGATCATCATCGGAATGTATAATAATTTCGTGACCTTACGTAACAGGATAGATAACGCCTGGTCACAGATAGACGTCCAGCTCAAGCGGCGCTATGACCTCATCCCCAACCTGATCGAGACGGTCAAAGGCTACGCCACCCACGAAAAGGAGCTCTTTGAAAAGGTGACTCAAGCCCGAGCTCAGGCCATAAATGCCGCAGGGGTTACCGAGCAGGCCCAGGCCGAAAATGCTTTGACCGGGGCTTTAAAATCTCTCTTTGCGGTGGCCGAAGCCTACCCGGATCTTAAGGCCAACCAGAATTTCATAATGCTCCAGGAGGAGCTCTCTGGGACAGAGGGCAAGATAGCCTACGCCCGTCAGTTCTATAACGATACGGTCATGAAGTTTAACACGATGATCCAGAGGTTTCCCGGCAACATAGTTGCCTCCATGTTCGGCTTTACGGCGCGTACCTATTTCGGGGCCGAGGAGTCTTCAAGGGAGCCGGTAAAGGTTCAATTCTAGCCTCATCGGGCTCGAGCTCAAAGATCGGTTCACCCATCTTTTTTCGTTTCATCCAATCCCTTTTGATCGGTGATAATTTATGTATGAAGAGATATCGAGCAATATAAGAAGGTCTTGGGCGATGATAATCATCTTCATCATCTTCGTTGCCTACTTGGGCTACATCTTTGGCGAGCTCACCGAGTTCGGTTACGCGGGCGTATTCTTCGCCCTCCTGGTGGCGGGCGCTATGAGCTGGACCGGCTATTACTACAGCGATCGCATCGTCCTTGCCATGAGCCGGGCAAGGGAGGTCGAAAAGGTTGAGCTCCCTTACCTCTACAACGTCATCGAGGGCCTCTCGATAGCGGCCGGGGTGCCGGTTCCCAAGATGTATGTGATCGAGGACAGTGCCCCCAATGCCTTTGCCACCGGACGCGACCCGGAGCACTCGGCCGTGGCCGTCACGACCGGTCTTCTGGAAAAGCTGGATCGGGTCGAGCTGGAAGGGGTCGTAGCCCATGAGATGAGTCACATCAAGAACTACGACATTAAACTCGCGAGCCTTGCCGTCGTCATGGTCGGCATCGTCACCCTGCTCGCTGACTGGTTGATGAGATCTTTTTGGTGGGGCGGGTCAAGGAGACGGCGAGATGATGGCGGCGGAGAATTTGGAGCCATCCTTATGATAGTCGGTCTCATAATGGCCATTCTTGCGCCTGTAGTCGCTCAGCTAATGCGTCTTGCCCTCTCGCGTCAGCGAGAATTCTTGGCCGATGCGAGCGGTGCCATGCTCACCCGCTATCCGGAGGGACTGGCCTCAGCTTTGGAGAAGCTCGCTTCGGATAGAGAGCCGCTCGAGGTGGCCAACAAGGCCACGGCCCACCTTTATATAGTCAATCCTCTAAAGGATATCGGTGGCTCCATAAACAACCTTTTCAACACCCATCCCAAGATCGAAGAGAGGGTGGCAAAGCTTCGAGCAATGTCATTTGAAGTCGTCTGATTAATCCGCAAAACCTGCCTAAGAGGTTAGATGCAGCATCTATTTAAAGCTTGGTCCATCATAAGAGAGAGGATAGCTTCAGCCAAGGGCCTTCTTCTCTTGACCGATTTTGACGGAACCATCTCCCCCATCGTCCCCCATCCGAAGGATGCCGTAATATCTCAAAAGATAAAGGACCTTCTATCAGAACTAAAGGATAAAGAGGACGTAAGGGTCGCCGTCATCAGCGGCCGCTCCCTGGGAGATCTCAAGGGAAGGGTCGGATTGAGCGGCGTAATCTATGCGGGAAATCATGGCCTTGAGATAGAGGCCGGGAGTAAGAAGATGACTCATCCCGGCGCCCAAGAGGCGGCTTCCTCTATTTTAGACTTGGGCCGAAAGCTTGCCTTGAAGCTCTCGGATTACCCGGACGCGGCCCTGGAGGAGAAGGGACTGACCATAAGCCTTCACTATCGGCAGGTCAAGCGGGAGGACGTGGCGAAGATAAAACGCATGGCCCATGAAGTCTGCGAGCCATTCATGGCATCTAATCGGCTTAAGATGAGGGAGGGCAAAGAGGTGATCGAGTTCCTTCCCGCTCTTAGCTGGGATAAGGGTAGCGCCGTCCGGTGGATAATCGATGAGGTCAATCTCTTAGGTTATTTGCCGATATACTTAGGAGATGATTTGACTGACGAGGATGCCTTCTTGGCTCTTGAAGAGATGGGCTTAACCGCGCTTGTAGGCGAAGAGAGCCCCAAAAGCGTTGCCGAATATTTCTTGAGCGATATCGGCGAGGTTGAGCTATTTCTTGGTGGAGTGAAAGAGGTCTTGGATGAAAAAGGCAGATAATCCATTCGTTTTCTATACCAGGTTGAGTCTTCTTGAAATAACCGGCGAAAAGGCAAAGAACTTGAAGGAACTCGCCGATCTCATCGAGGCGGCACCGATCTCGGTGGTCTATCATCACACCCACCACTTCGTATCCTTTCAGCCTTACGAATCGCCCAAGACGCCCAACGACTTCGCCTACTGGGTCAAGAAGGATATCCACGAGGAGGCCTTAAGCGAGAGGATAGTCGCTCTCGATCTTGAGAAGCCCCTAAACATCTTCGATCTCAAGTCGCGGATAGTCGGTCTCATAAAAGAGCACATCGACTCCGAAGATTTCAAGCCCTTCGACACCCCGCCCGGCAGAGAGTTTCATTTTATAAAGGCCAAGGTATTTATCTTGCCGACCAAACACGTGGCCTACGATCTCGTTCAATTGCAACAGGCCTTAAAGGAAGTCAGCATCGACAGCATCTGCTCTCACATGGTCGGCATCGACCCCATCATGGGTGAATCCGAAAACGACTTTGCCCTTTGGCTAAGAGAAGAACTCGGCGAGGAGCAACTGGCCGAGCGTATTGCGGCCATCGACCCCTTTATCTTCTACGTGATGGAAGATATCCGAAACAAACTCTTGGGTCTGGTCAAGAAGGCCGTAAAGTCGGCCAAAAGAAGCGAAGGAGGTCAGGCGCGGTGCTGATAGATCAGTATGCTCCTATAATCGGCGAAGGACAGGTGGACGAGATAAAGATCTTGGCCGAGAGGCTCTCCAAAAAGAGCATAAAAACTGTCAATTCCACCGCCATGGGAGGCGGGGTGGCCGAGATCTTGAACCGCTTCATCCCCCTCATAAATGACATGGGTGTCGATATGAAGTGGGAGGTAATGACCGGCTCTTTGGTCTTCTTCACCATCACCAAAAAGATACACAACGCCCTGCATGGGGCCGACGTCGATATTGGCCAAGAAGAGATAGAGGTCTTTTTGGAGAACAGCCGGGAAAACGCCAAAAACATCGATCTTGACTCCGACATCGTGCTGATTCACGATCCCCAGCCCCTGGCCCTGGTCGAGAAGAAGGCCGAAAATGAGAATAAATGGGTATGGCGCTGCCACGTCGACACCCAATCGCCCGACTGGGGAACCTGGCAGTTCTTGAGGCGCTACATCGACTCCTACGACGCCGCCATCTTCTCTTCGCCCAAGTTCACTCAGCGCCTCTCGATAAAGACCTTCCTGATCCCCCCCTCGATAGACCCCTTGAGCCTGAAGAATCAGGAACTATCCAAAGAGGCGATCGATTCGGTTCTTAGAAGATTTGCTATCAAGCGGGACAAACCGATCATAACCCAGATATCACGTTTTGATTATCTCAAAGACCCCATCGGGGTAATCGAGGCCTATAAGCTGGTCAAGAAGACGGTCGATTGTCAGCTCATCCTGGCCGGAGGGGCAGCCGTAGACGATCCTGAAGGGGCCAAGATCCTATCCGAGGTCAAGGAGCGGGCGGCCAAAGATGCCGACATTCACATCTTGGAGCTTGAGACGCCGGCAGACACAGAAGTAAACGCCCTACAGCGCGCCTCCGATATAATCTTGCAAAAATCGATTCGTGAAGGCTTCGGTCTTACGGTCAGTGAGGCCATGTGGAAGGGCAAGCCGATCATCGCCTCGGCCGTGGGGGGCATCACCCTTCAGGTCACCCATAATTACAATGGCATTTTGACCAGGACGATCGAGGGGACGGCCTACTCGATAAGGGAGCTCCTCTCAAATCCCGGCTACGCAAAGAGACTTGGGGTAAACGCCAGGGAGTTCGCCCGGAGAAATTTCCTTCTGACCAGACACGTTCGGGATTATCTTCTCCTCTTCATCTCCCTCTATCATCCCGAAGAGATAGTCCGCCTTTAGCTTCCGATTTCGGCCAGGTCACTTGCTATCTTGCCTATCCAATCGTAGATATCGTTTGACGAGACCACCTTGCGCAGGGCGCCCATTCGCCTTCTGGCCTCCTCCTCATCCACCTCGATGGCCTCCTTTATCCTGTCGGCAAAAGCCTCTATGTCGTAGGGGTTTATGCCGATTGCCTCCTCGCCGAGCTCGTTGAAGGCTCCGGCGAATCGACTCAAGATCAGGCGGCCGCCAAGGTCGTTTCTCGCCGAGATGAATTCCTTGGCCACCAGGTTCATTCCGTCGTGGAGTGAGCTTACGATGCAGACGTCAGCCAGACGATAGAGGGCGAGGATCCCGTCATAATCGAGATCACGCCTGGTCAAAATGGCTGGAGTCCAGCCATTGGACGAATATTTCCAATTGAGCTTCTCGACAACTGCGTTTATCCGATCATTCAGTCTCTTGTATTCGGGAATGTGGAGTCGGCTCAAGGTTCCCTTTTGTAACAGGACGACTTTGCCGAGGTAGTCAGGATACTTTTCTAGGAATCTATCCAAAGCTTCAAACTTTTCGATGATCCCTTTGGTATAGTCAAGGCGATCCAGCCCGAAGAGGACGATCTTATCCCTCAAATTGAACTCTTTGGTGAATCTCTGTTTCAACTCCTCAACCCTATTCGACTCGGCTAGGCGGGAGGTCTGTTCAAAGTCGACGCTTATCGGCCAGGCTTTGATCAGGGTAGTTTTATCTCTATGGGTCAAACTCAAGTCCTTTTTTCCGGCCGCGGCCCCAAGTTCCCTCTTTGCCGCGGCCATGAAGTTATCGCAGAAGTATTCCAAGTGGAAACCGAGCATATCGTTTGCCAAGAGACCCTCCAAGATCTCGTCCTTGAAGGGGCAGATCCTAAAAGCTTCGGGGTTGGGCCAGGGGATATGCCAGAATTGGGCGATCGTCAAATCGGGCCGCTCCCCCTTCAAGAGGCGGGGCAGAAGGGCAAAATGGTAGTCCTGGATGAAGACGAAGGCCTTTTTGGAGCCGATCTCATCCAAGATGGCCCTGGCAAATTTGGAATTTACCTCTTTATAATTTAGCCAGTCATCCGCGTTGAAGCGGGGGCGCAGGTAGACTATGTGGCAGAGGGGCCAGAGGCTCCGGTTGGAGAAGCCGTAATAGTAGCCCTCCTCTTCCTCCTTGCTTATCCAGACCCTCTTTAAGGTGTAGGGCTCCTCGCCTCTCTCATCACCAGGCGAGGTCACCATAACTCTGCCCGCCTCGTCGGTGACGGCCCGGTCGGCCGAGCCGCTGCCGTGAGCGACCCAAATTCCGGAGCAGGTCTTGACCACCGGTTCCAAGGCTGTCACCAGCCCGCTGGCCGGCCTTATGCACCTTATCTCCTCCTCGTGATAGTTGTGAATGACCGGCTCCCGGTTTGAGACGACCACGAGGAGTTGATCGGATAGCTTCTCTTTAACCAGGTCTTTTAGGTCTTGCTTCTTCATCCAAGCCACTCCCTAGCGGCTCTTGACGGGGCGATATTAGTATCGAAAGGAGTATCGGCATCCTTAGGATATACCATTTACCCACTCGGCTCAAATTCAAAATCGGGCCCAAAGCGGCCCGTCACAAAGCCGTTGACAAGATTGTTAAGTAGTTTTAAAATTTTAAAAGTATCTAAATTTGTCTGGAGCCCGATCTTATATGGTGCAAGACCTAAAGGTTAAGATATTTAAGGCCCTCTCCGATGAGACGAGATGTGAGATGGTTGTGAAGATGATGGGTGGCGAAGTCTCCTGCGACTGTATGGCCAAGGACTTCTCCCTCTCTAGGCCGGCCCTCTCCCATCACATCAGGGTCCTTAGGGAATCTAGCCTGATAATCTTGAGGAAGGAGGGGCAGTTTCATCATTATGCCCTAAATTTCTCCTTTATCGAGGAGGTCTTGCCCGGCTTGATCGAGGCCCTTAAGAAGTGAGAGGTGAAGATGATGGATCTTACCATATACATTCGGGATAACTGCATGGAATCGGAGAGGGCTCTGGAGGTCGCCTCCTTTTTGAAGAGCCTAAACCCGGCCGTCAACTTGAGCATCATAAACGTCGATCGCCTGGGCGAACCTTTGGCCGTCGAAAGCGAGCTTGTGGCCTTCCGCAAGGGTCCCGTCTACGTCTTGAACGGCAAGGTGATAAACCTGGGTAATCCCGAGGACACCTTGGCTTTAAGGCAGATGCTCGACTCCGAAGGAGAGATTCTACACTAATATTTCTAGCCTGCTTAGTGGGCGGGGCCTTGACGGCCCCGCCCAAACTTTATCCAGCCAAGGAGAGAGCATGATAGAAGAGACCGACTTTAAGGCGGCGATGAGGATAATCATCGGCTCATATGAGCCCGTTCTCTGGAGCGAAAAGCTGACCCCTTTCGAGATTTTGGTTTCCGTCGTCATCTCGCAGGCGACCGAGCGGCGGGGGAACATCCGGGCCTTCAAAAACCTCAAAAATCATTTCATGATAACCCCGGCCAATTTCAGCGAGATGGATGAGGGTGAGCTTGCCGAACTGATCAAGCCGGCCGGTCTTCACAGAAACAAGGCCAAAAAATTGAAGGAGACAGCCGAGGTAATAATGACCGAATATGAGGGAGACTTGGCAAAGATCTTTGAGCCGATCTCTTCTGCCAAAGAGAAGCTGGTCGTCCTGCCTGGAGTCGGGGTCAAGACGGCCGACGTCATGCTAGCTTTGGTTGGGGGAGTGGGTCTCCTTCCGGTCGATACCCATATCGCGAGGATCGCAAAGCGCCTTCCCTTGGTGGACGCCAAAGCGAGCTACGAGGAGATAAAGGCGGCCTACGAGAGATGGACTCCCCCCAAAGAGAGGCCCTCCCTCCACATGGCCCTGATAGAGCATGGCCGGGATGTCTGCAAGAGCCGCCGGCCGCGATGCGAAATATGTCCCATAAGGACCTACTGCGGGCGGGTTGGTCTCACCTAATTCTTCCCCCTTTATATCCACCGATTTTCATCTTAAGAATTTATATTGAAAACAAGGTATAATGACGTCAGGAAAGGTTCAAAAAATCGGTTGAGGACTTAAGACATGGCCCTTGAGGAGTATCGAGACAAACGGAGTTTTGAGAAGAGCCCCGAGCCAAAGGGGGAAGCTCAAGGGGGTGGCCAGAGCCGCTTCGTCGTCCAGGAGCATCATGCGAGCAGCCATCATTTCGATTTTCGCTTAGAACTCCCTTCCGAAGTCGGCGGGAAAGATTGGGTCCTAAAATCATGGGCCGTGCCCAAGGGGCTGCCGACCGGGATCGGGGTGAAGCACCTGGCCATCGAAGTCGAGGATCACCCGGTCAGCTACATCGATTTTGAAGGCGAGATCCCCGAAGGCCAGTACGGGGCTGGCAAGGTCGCTATCTTCGATTCGGGAAATTTCACCCTTCTGAAGCGGGACTCAAAAGAGGTGGAGGTCGTCCTGGGTGGCTCCATCCTTAAAGGGCGCTACGTTTTGATATTTACCGGTTTTCAGGGCGGCAAGGGCTGGCTGATCTTCAAGGCCAAGGACAAGCCGAAACCTTCAGACTCTTAAGGGGGCTCTCTGGGTGAAATATATCATAATATACATTACGGCTTCGAGTTTGACGGAGGCCAGGCGGATAAGCTCAAGCCTCTTGGAGAAGAGGCTGGTAGCCTGCGCCAACATCTCTTCCCCCATCGAGTCCCACTATCATTGGCAGGGCAAGTTGGAGACGGCGAGCGAAGTCGCTGTCATCTTCAAGACGACCGAGGATAAACTGAAAGAGGTGGCTGACGAGATCAAGAGCCTGCATTCTTACGACCTCCCGGCCATTATCTCTTGGAATATAACATGGGGCGAGCCTTCCTACCTTAATTGGATAGAGAAGGAGACGGGTGGTCTTTTATGAAGAAGAGAACCAAGATGATAATAGGTATTTCGCTTGCGGCAATCATGCTATTTTACATCTTTGCCATCGGATCGATCTTCTTTAGCGGGAGCAAAAGCTCGGGCGGCTTAGGCGATGTGGTAGCCGTCATATCTTTGAGCGGGAGCATCGCCGACGGCAACGGGGAGTCCGATCCCTTCGGCTCGGCGGCCGGAATAACCCCAAGCTTGGTCAGAGATCAGCTCAAAGAGGCCCTTGAGGATTCGTCGGTCAAGGCGATCGTTCTCAAAGTCAACAGCCCCGGAGGCTCGGTCGGAGCTTCCCAGGAGATAGCTGAGGAGATAAAACGGGCGAAGGACGAGAAGCCGATCGTCGTCTTCATGGGCGACATGGCCGCCTCGGGCGGCTATTATATCTCCGCTATGGCCAGCAAGATTGTGGCCAAGCCGGGCACGCTGGTCGGCAGCATCGGGGTCATCTCGCAATTTATGGATCTGAGCGGTCTCTATGAAAAGCTAGGCATCAAGGTCCAGACGATAAAATCGGGCATACATAAGGATATGGGCGTAAGGACCTTGACCGAGGAAGAGGTCGCAAAGTGGCAGGGTCTCTCCGATGAGGTTTATAATCAGTTCATAGGCGACGTGGCGACGGGGCGCGGCCTTAAGGTCGATGAGGTCCGCTCGGCGGCGACCGGCGAACTCTTCACGGGTAGCCGGGCAAAGGATCTTGGACTGATAGATTACGTCGGTGACTATCAGAAGGCGATAGATGTTGCAGCCGAGCTAGCCGGAGTTGAGGACCCAAGCGTGGTCGAGTATGAGGGGCCGACCTTCTTGGATGCCCTCTTCGGTCTTTCAGCGAGTGATCTCGACTTCTTCATCAAGGCAAAGGCCCTTGGGCCAGAGTACGCCATATTGGACAAACTAAAGCAAGAGGCGGCCATGCCTCGCTATCAAACCAAGAGATAGGGGCGCTTGCCTCATCCGTCTTAAATTCGATGATCGACCCAGAGCCAATAATGATCGGCGCTCGAAAGGAGATATCTTTGGAGGTATTGGACGCCATCTTTTCCAGGCGAAGCTGCCGTCACTTTGAAACCAGGCCCATAGATGAGGATGTTTTGAAAAAGGTGCTGAAGGCCGGCTGCTCTGCTCCATCCGCACACAACAGTCAGCCCTGGCATTTTGTGGTCATGGGGGGCAAAAAGAAGGACGACCTCTCCTCGCTCTTTTTAAACGTCTCGAGCGAAGCCAGGTATAAGGAATATACCGGCTTCTATGTCAACCGTCTTCTCAAGTATTCGAGCCGAATGATCGATGAGGCGCCGATAGTTATCGCCGTATTCAATCGGGGCAGTTTCGCCCAAGAGGCGAGCAAGTACTTCGGCCGAACCAAGAGGGGGTTTCTCCACATGATGGAGGTCCAGAGCGTGGCTGCCGCCATCGAGAACCTTCTCATTGCCGCCCACAGTTTTGGGTTGGGCAGCGTCTGGCTGGGAGTTCCCCTCCTTATACCCGAGGAATTGGTCGAAGACTTCTTTGCCACCAAAAATGAGCTTATGGCGATCCTGCCGCTCGGATATCCTGCTCGCGGCCGGATGGTTGAAAAGGCGATCGACCTTGAGGGACGCGTAACCTATCTAGATTGAGATTCAGTTGAAAGCGAGGTAAATATCTTTGCCCGAACTTCCCGAAGTCGAGACCATCCGCAGCCAGCTTGAGAGGCTGACCCAAGGCAAAAAGATAGTCAAGGTCCGCCTCATCTCCGATAAGCCCTTGAAGAACTCGTCCCCCGTCGACTTTGTAAAATCGGTTGAGAATAAGACCATCACCGCCATAAAGAGGCGGGCAAAGATACTGATAATCGAACTCTTTGGTGGGTTAAACCTGCTCGTTCACCTCAAGATGACGGGCCGCCTCCTCTACGCAAAGCCGGATGAGGAGGTGGCCAAACACACCCACATCATTTTCTCTCTTTCGGATGGCATGGAGCTGAGTTTTTGGGATATGCGCCAGTTCGGCTACGTCAAGTTGGCAGAGGGCCCCTTGGGCGATGCCCAAGAGATAAAGGATCTTGGGCCCGAGGCCTTGGACATCAGCGATGAGGAGTTCAGGCGGATAGTCAAAGCCAAGAAATCGGGCAAGATAAAGCCCCTTCTTATGGATCAGAATTTTCTGGCCGGGGTCGGCAACATCTACTCCGATGAAGCCCTCTTTCTGGCCGGCATCGACCCCTTGCGAAGCGTCTCGAGCCTAACCGGCGAAGAGATAAAGAACCTTGCGAGTGCTATCAGGCACGTCTTAGCCGATGCCCTTAAGGCGGGCGGCTCTTCGGTTGGTGACTACGTCGATGTCTTCGGCAGGGAGGGGAGCTACGTCAAGCAGCATCGGGTTTACGGACGGGCCGGAAAGGATTGCCCCTGCTGTGGGGGGAGCATCGGCCGCATCAAGCTTGGCGGGCGAAGCGCCCACTTCTGTCCCATTTGCCAGAAATAAACTCAATCTTACCTTTTAACCCAGCCCCTTTCTTGCCTCTTTATTTTTATTTCTGTAAAATTACCTTAGCCTTTAACGCTAATATTTGGAGGATAAATGGTTAGAACGGGAACTTTGAAGGTAAAGACCGGCCTTGCCGAGATGCTCAAGGGCGGCGTGATAATGGATGTGACCAATGCCGAGCAGGCCAAAATAGCTGAGGAGGCCGGGGCGGTTGCCGTCATGGCCCTGGAGAGGGTTCCGGCAGATATCCGGGCGGCCGGCGGGGTGGCTCGCATGGCCGATCCCCTCATCATCGAGGAGATAATGGGTGCCGTCACCATTCCGGTCATGGCCAAGGTGCGGATAGGCCACTTCGTCGAGGCCCAAGTCCTAGAGTCCCTTGGGGTCGATTACATCGACGAGAGTGAGGTTTTAACCCCAGCCGATGAGGCCAATCATGTCGATAAACATGCCTTTACCATCCCCTTCGTCTGCGGGGCAACCAACCTGGGAGAGGCCCTGCGCCGGATCGGCGAGGGCGCGGCCATGGTGAGGACCAAAGGGGAGGCCGGAACCGGCAACGTCGTCGAGGCCATCCGTCATATGAGGACGATAGTCGGCGAGATGACTTGGCTTAAGGGATTGAAAAAAGAAGAACTGATGGCCGCGGCCAAGAAGCTGATGGCTCCCTACGAGTTGGTTTTACAGGTGGCCGAGACGGGCAAACTTCCGGTCGTCAACTTCTCGGCTGGCGGTATCGCCACCCCGGCCGATGCGGCCCTGATGATGCAGCTTGGGGCGGACGGCGTCTTTGTGGGATCGGGCATATTCAAATCGAACGATCCGGCTGGCCGGGCCAAGGCGATCGTCGAGGCGACCACTCACTATAACGACCCCAAGATCGTTGCCGAGGTCTCCAAGGGGATCGGCGAGGCCATGAAGGGCTTAGACATCAAGGATATAGGCGAGGATAAGCTGATTCAGACCAGGGGCTGGTAGATCTTAAGTTAAATATTTTTTAAGGAACAGGATCATGAAGGGCATCGGCGTGCTCTCCCTCCAAGGAGCGGTCAGGGAACACTTAAGGATGATAGAGAGAGCGGGAGCTCATGGGGTCATCATAAAGAAACCCCATGAGCTCTCAAATATTGATGGCTTGATTATTCCCGGCGGCGAGAGCACGACCATCTCAAAGCTGATGGCGAAGTACGGCCTTATTAAGCCCATCAAGGATTTGGCTCAGGGCGGACTTCCCATCTTTGGCACCTGCGCCGGGATGATTCTGATGGCCAAGGGTCTGATCGGACCTGCCGAAGAGAGCCTTTCGATCATGGATATCGAGGTGAGACGAAATGCTTTTGGCCGTCAGAAGGAGAGCTTTGAGGCCGAGATAGAGGTGGCCGGTCTAGAGGGAGGACCCTTTAATGCTGTCTTCATCAGGGCTCCTTGGATAGAGCGGGTGGGCGAAGGGGTCGAAGTCTTGGCCGAGCTTGATTCCCATATCGTCATGGCCAAAGAGAAGAGCCTCCTTGCCGCCGCCTTCCACCCCGAACTGACTGAGGACATGAGGATTCACGAACTCTTTTTGAAGATGATCTAAAGAGATAAAAGAAAAGGGCGGGGAGCGATCGCTCCCCGCCCTTTTTCATCCGTAAGAAAGAGCCTAGTCTTCCTCGATGACGATGGCTTCCATAGGGCACTCTTCGGCGCAGAGTCCGCAGCCGTCGCAGGCGTCCTCGTTGGTGGGGGACGAAATATCATCTACCAGCTCAAGAACGTCATTAGGGCAGACGTCCACACAGATTCCGCAGCCGGTGCATTCATCGCTATCTACGATTGGTCTTGGCATAAGGCTTCCTCCTCGATTATTTGTGAGTATTTGCTTTAGTGCGCATAAGAAAACTTATACATAAAGAAAAATGGTTTGTAAAGACGAAATCTAAATTTTACCAAAAATTAATTTTTCAACCACCTTTTAAAAGCCAGTTCAATCTCAAAATCATAAATTTGACATTAAACGACTTAGATTTTATACTGTCTTTAAACTAAAGTTATTAATCTATTGAAGGAGTGATAGCGATGGCAAAAGTACTGGGCATCGATTTGGGCACCACCAACTCTTGTATGGCCGTCTTGGAGGGCGGCGAACCGACGGTAATCCCCAACGCCGAGGGCGGCAGGGTTACCCCGTCGGTTGTTGCGTTTTCCAAGGGCGGGGAGGTTCTGGTCGGCGAGGTCGCCAAGAGGCAGGCCATCGTCAACCCCGATCACACCATCCGCTCAATCAAGCGGAAGATGGGCACCAAAGATAAGGTCAAGATCGAGGGGAAAGACTATACCCCCGAGCAGATCTCAGCCTTCATCCTGCAAAAACTGAAGAGGGACGCCGAGGCTTACCTCGGCGAGAAGATCACCCAGGCCGTCATCACCGTGCCAGCCTACTTTGACGACTCTCAGAGGACGGCCACCAAAGATGCGGGCGCCATCGCCGGTCTTGAGGTCTTAAGGATCATCAACGAGCCGACGGCGGCCGCTCTCGCTTACGGTCTTGGAAAGAGCAAGGAAGAGACGATTTTAGTCTTCGACCTTGGCGGTGGAACCTTCGATGTATCCATCTTGGAGCTTGGCGAGGGGGTCTTTGAGGTCAAATCGACGAGCGGCGACACCCATCTTGGCGGCGACGACTGGGATCAGCTGGTCATCGACTGGATGGTTGAGGATTTCAAATCCAAAAACGGCGTCGATCTCTCCAAAGATAAGATGGCTCTCCAAAGGCTCAAAGAGGCGGCCGAAAAGGCTAAGACTGAGCTCTCTAGCGCCCAGAGCACCAGCATAAATCTACCCTTCATCACCGCAAGCGACCAAGGTCCGCTCCACTTGGACATGAACTTGACCCGCTCCGAATTTCAGAAGATGACGGCCGATCTCTTGGAGAAGTGCGTTGCCGCTTTCAATCGGGCGGTCGATGATGCCAAGATAAAGGTGTCCGACCTCGACCACATCATCCTGGTCGGCGGCTCAACCCGTATGCCGGCCGTCCACGATCTGGTCAAAAAGCTAGCCGGCAAGGAGCCTCACAAGGGAGTCAATCCCGATGAGGTGGTAGCGGTTGGGGCTTCCATCCAGGCGGGCGTCCTCAAGGGTGATGTGAAGGAGGTCCTGCTTCTCGATGTTACCCCGCTATCTCTGGGCATCGAGACCAAGGGCGGAATCTTCACCAAACTGATCGAGAGGAATACCACCATCCCGACGAGAAAGAGCGAGATCTTCACCACAGCCGAGGACGGGCAGAATAGCGTAGAGATCCACGCCCTCCAGGGTGAGCGTCCGATGGTCCCGGGCAATAAGACGCTTGGCCGTTTTCATTTGGTCGGCATACCGGCCGCGCCAAGGGGGATCCCTCAGATCGAGGTCGCCTTCGACATTGATGCCAACGGCATCACCCATGTCTCGGCCAAGGATCTCGGCACTGGCAAGGAGCAGGCCATGACGGTCACCGGAACCTCATCGCTCTCGAGCGAAGAGATAGATAAGATGGTTCGCGAGGCCGAATCGCATGCGGCCGAGGATCTAAAGAGAAAAGAGGAGGCCGAGGCAAGAAATAACGCCGACAACCTCGTCTATAATACCGAAAAGAGCTTGGATGAAGCCAAGGATAAATTGGCCGAAGAGGATGGGGTAGGCATCGAGTCGGCCCTTGCCGAGGCCAAAGAGGCTCTAAAGGGCGGCGACATTGCCAAGATCAAGGAGGCGACCGAGAAGCTCCAGCAGGCCGCCTACAAGCTGGCCGAGGTCCTCTATGCGCAGGCTCAGGCCCAGAGCGGCGAGGGAGGAACAGAAGGATCTGCCGAAGGCCAGGTTGTCGATGCCGACTACGAAGTTGTCGACGAGGAAGGTAAGGAATAATAAGGGCTCTTTGAGCGGATTATTTGGGGGACGCGACTTTAATCGCAGCTCCCAGAGCCTTAACTAGTCGGAGGTTTATAGATGACTGAAAGAGAAGAGAAGGGGGCTAAAGGCGTAAGTGAGTCTGCGCATCCCAAACAAGAGAAGGGCCAAAAAGAGAAGAAGGGCGATCTAGCCGTTTTAAAGGAAGAGCTCAAAAAGAAGAATGAAGAGATCGCTTCCTATGTGGAGATGCTTCAGAGACTCAAAGCCGAGTTTGAAAATTATAAGAAGCGGGTCGAGCGGGATCAGGCAGCCTTCTTCGAGATGGCTTCCAAGGATATCGTCCTTAAGGTCTTGCCGACTCTGGATAATCTGGAGAGGGCGCTTGCCGCTTCAAACGACTCTTCCGATTTAGATTCCTTCAAGAAGGGCATAGAGCTGGTTATGGCCCAACTTGCCGAAACCCTTAAAAAAGAGGGCCTAAGCGTCATCGATCCGGTTGGAGAAAAGTTTGATCCCCTTCACCACGAGGCTTTCATGCAGGTGGAAAGCGACGAATATGAGGAGGGAAGCGTGGTCGAGGTCTTTCAGAAGGGCTACGCTTTGGGCGGTCGCGTCATTCGGCCGGCCGTGGTCAAGGTGGCCAAGCCGCGCTCCTAGGGGCTCGGTTAAATCTTGATGAGGAAATATTAAAAATATGCCTAACCATAATCACAAAGACTACTATCAAATATTGGGTGTCGATAAGAAGGCTACGGCCGATGAGATAAAGAAGGCCTATCGTAAGCTCGCCCGCGAATTTCATCCCGACAAGGCCGAGGAGGCCAAGAAGAAGGAGTCGGAGGAGAAGTTCAAGGAGATAAGCGAGGCCTATGAGGTTCTCTCCGATGAGAAGAAGCGCTCAGATTATGACCGAGGGGTCAAATACTTTCAGTCGGGCGGCGGCTTTCGCCCCGGAGCCGATCCCGGTTTTGGCGGCTTTGGAGATTTTGGCCAGTTCTCTGATATCTTCAATATGTTCGGTATGGGCGGGCGGACCAGAGGCTACGATATGCCAGAGCGGGGGCGAGACCTTCAATACAGCGTCCAGATCTCCTTCGAGCAGGCCTTCAGCGGGGCCTCAATAAAACTTAACGTCACTAGGGAGGCGGCTTGCACCACCTGCTCGGGAAGCGGGGCCAAACCTGGAACCTTCCCGAAAACCTGTCCTTCTTGCGGCGGAAGCGGTCAGATCGCTCAGAACCAGGGCTTCTTTAGCATCAGCCGGCCCTGTCCGACTTGCCTCGGCAAGGGGACGGTCATCGACAACCTCTGTCCGACTTGCAGGGGCAAGGGACGCTCGGCCAAGACCGAACCAGTCAATATCAAGATACCGGCCGGTGTGACCGATGGGGCCAGGATAAGATTTCCCGGCAAAGGGGAGGCTGGTTATAAAGGCGGCCCACCCGGAGACCTTTATGTGATAACCAAGGTAAAACCCCACCCCGTCTTCAAGCGGGATGGCGGCGATATCCTGATGGATCTGCCGCTAAAGTTCACCGAAGCGGCCCTTGGGGCTAAGATCAAAGTGCCGACCATGAGCGGGGCGATATCGCTCAAAATCCCAGCCGGCACTCAGGACGGGCAGATTTTCTCGCTCAAAGGTAAGGGGGCACCGCGTCTCAAGGGACGCGGCAAGGGAGATATGCTGATAAAGGCCAAGATTTCCGTGCCCAAAAACCTCAAAGGCGAGAAGAAGGAGATCTTGGAGAAGCTGGCAGCCATAGATAAGGATAATCCCAGAGAGAATCTGGATAAGCTTGTATAACGATTTAAACGGTGAGAGAGATGAAGGATAGAGAGAAGAGAGGGGTCTATATGATAGGGGTGGCGGCCAGACTTGCCGGCCTCCATCCTCAGACCCTTCGGATGTATGAGGCCAAAGAGATAATTTCGCCGTCTAGAAGCGACGGCAAGACCCGTCTCTACTCGGACGAAGATATAGAGATGCTCAAATATGTTCAGAGGCTCACGAGCGATCTTGGGATAAATCTTTCCGGGGTCAAGATGATCATGAATTTGAACGATCAGATCGAAGAGATGGACAAAAAGATGGAAGAGATGAAGAGAGGCATGGATGAGTTTAAGAATGAAATGGTCAAAGAGATAGATAGCGTTCACAGGAGCTATCGTAGAGATATAGTCGTGTTTCCCAAAGGAAGCATGGTAAAGAGAGACGAAGGAAGGTGATTTAAATGTTCGATCAATTTACGGAAAAGGCGCGGGAAGCTGTGGCGGTTGCCCAGGACGCGCTTCGCAGGATAAACAATAATCAGATGGGGACCGAACATCTATTGCTCGGTCTGCTCGCCCAGACCGACGGCATCATCCCCCAGATATTTTCACTTCTGGGCGCCGATATCGGCGAAGCCAGGATCAGGATAAACGATATCGTGGAGCTCAGCCGGCGCGATAAGGCCTACGGCTTCATCGAGCAGTTCGTTCTGACCCCAAGGCTTAAGAAGGCGATAGATATCGCAGCCGAAGAAGCCAAGCATCTTGGGGATAACTACGTCGGAAGCGAGCACCTCCTGATCGGTATCTTGAAGGAGGGCGAGGGACCGGGGGCCATCATGCTTCGCGACCTCGGCTTTAGTGAAGATAAGATTTACGGGGCTCTGCGCCAAATTAGAAGAGACGGCTTTACCGACGAAAGCCTGGCTCCAAAGGGCAAGATGCTGGCCAAATATAGCCGCGACCTGACGGCCGCAGCCAAGGAGGGCAAGTTAGATCCGGTCATAGGACGCACCGAGGAGATAAAGCGGGTCATCCAGATACTTTCCCGCCGGACCAAGAACAACCCGGTCCTGATCGGAGATAGCGGCGTCGGCAAGACGGCCATCGCCGAAGGCTTGGCCCAGGCCATCGTGGGCAGCGAGGTGCCTGAGATACTCAAGGATAAGCAGGTCGTCTCGCTCGATTTGGGGAGCTTAGTCGCCGGAGCCAAATATAGGGGTGAGTTTGAGGAGAGACTAAAGGGCGTCATCGATGAGATAAAGAAGGCGAGCGGCGAGATAATCCTCTTCATCGACGAGCTCCATAACGTGGTCGGAGCCGGAGCGGCCGAAGGAGCTCTCGACGCCTCCAGTCTGCTCAAACCGGCGCTCGCTCGCGGCGAGCTTCAATGCGTCGGGGCGACCACCTTGGACGAGTACAGAAGATATATCGAGAAGGACCCGGCCCTAGAGCGCAGATTTCAGCCGATCATGGTGAGTGAGCCAAACGTCGAGCAGACGATCGAGATACTCAAAGGGCTGCGCGACCGCTACGAGGCTCATCATCGGGTCAAGATCAGCGACGAGGCTTTGGAGGCGGCGGCTAAATTATCCAGCCGTTACGTGACCGATCGTTTTCTGCCCGACAAGGCGATAGATCTGATGGACGAGGCGGCCTCCAAGCTTCGCCTGGAGTCGATTATGCTCCCGCCCGGCTTGCGTAAATTGGAAAATCAGCTTCACGTCTTGACCAAAGAGGGCGAGGAGGCCGTCCAATCGCGCGACTATGAAAAGGCGGCCAAACTTCGAGATGAGACCGACCGCCTGCAGACCGAGTTCAACGTCAAACGGGAGGATTGGCTGGCCGAAAAAGGGATTACCAGCTCGACCGTCTCGGCCGAGAACATCGCGGCCGTCGTCTCCAGTTGGACGGGGATTCCAGTCAGCCGAATGCTGGAAGAGGAGGCCGAAAAGCTGATTCGCATGGAGGAGGAGCTGCACGGGCGGATCATCGGTCAAGACGAGGCGGTTTCCCGCGTCTCCGAAGCGATTCGTCGGGCGAGAGCGGGGCTCAAGAATCCGCGTCGGCCCATCGGCTCCTTCATCTTCTTGGGGCCGACTGGCGTCGGCAAGACTGAGCTTACCAAGGCGCTGGCCGAGTTCCTCTTCGACGACGACGACGCCATGATCAGGATAGATATGAGCGAGTACCAAGAGAGACATACCGTTTCGCGCCTGGTTGGGGCGCCTCCCGGCTACGTCGGCTTCGAGGAGGGCGGTCAACTGACCGAGGCGGTCAGGCGTCGTCCCTACTCGGTCATCCTCTTCGACGAGATCGAGAAGGCCCATCCCGATGTCTTCAACACGCTTCTTCAGATACTCGACGACGGGCGTTTGACCGACGCCAAGGGACGGACGGTCAGCTTCAAGAATACGGTCATCATTATGACCTCCAACCTTGGGGCCCACCTGATCCAGAAGGAGAAGGGCTCTTTGGGATTTGGGAGCGAGAAGGAGACTGAGGCCTCTCACGATAAGATGAAGCAGGTCATTATGGCCGAACTCAAAAGGAGCTTTAGGCCCGAATTTCTAAACCGGATAGATGAGATCATCATCTTCCGAGAGTTGACCGAGGATGAGATCTTAAAGATCGTCGATATCATGCTTGGCGAGCTAAAGGAGCAACTGAAAGAGCGGGAAATGGAGATAGAGGTGACCGGCGAGGCCAAGGCTTTCTTGGCCAAGGAGGGTGATGACCCCAAACTTGGGGCGCGCCCCTTAAGGCGGGCCATCCAGCGCTTGATCGAAAATGCTCTGGCCTCGGAGATAATCAGGGGCAAGTTCGGCGAGGGGGATCTGGTTAAGGTCTCACTTACGGGCGGCGAACTCGCCTTCGAGAAGGCCAAAAAGCCGGCCAAGAAGAAGGAGCTGGCTATAGGTTAGCGTCTTGGTCAAGGTGATTGTAAATAGGGGCGCCCGCACAGGGCGCCCCTAGCTTTTTTATGCTTTAATATTCTTATACATCTTCTCAAGCTCGAAGAGGGGAGGTGAATGATTTGGAAGAAGAGAAGAAAGAATCATCTTCAGGCACGGGACTGGACCCAAAGCTAGCGGGTCTTCTTTGCTACGCTTTTGGCTGGATAAGCGGAATCATCTTTTATCTGATAACCCCCAAAGATGAGTACATCCGTTTTCATGCCATGCAGTCCATCCTCGTATTCGGCTTCTTAAGCGTTTTAGGTTTTGTTACCAATATGTTTTGGTATATTGGCTGGGGAATCAGCTCTTTGATCTCATTGATCGGGCTTGTGCTCTGGGTGGTCCTCATGGTTAAGGCCTACCAGGGCGAGAAGTATAAGTTGCCCTTCTTTGGAGATCTGGCCGAAAAGTACATCTAGCTTTCTTGGTTTAAAATCGGTCAAACTTGGCTACTTTGATCGGATCTATTTAAGTTTTAAGAGAGGGCGAAGGGGAAAACGAAGCCCTTCGCCCTCTCCTTTCAATCCCAGGCATTATCCTTTAATTCTTGAACCCTGCCCTCAAGCCCCGAAGTTATCTTGACGCTTCCATCAGATAGGACCAAGATGCCCTCGATCTGGTCGTCACTTTCCAAAAACTCCAAGCCTTTCTCGTTGCCCATGACAAATACGGCCGTCGAGAGAGCATCGGCCTCGGCGGCCGTAATCTCTCCGATGACGCTTGCGCTCATCAGGCCCTCGGCCGGCATCCCGGTCTTGGGATCCAGGATGTGGTGGAGGCGGATGCCATCCTCTTCAAAGTAGCGCTGATAATCTCCCGAGGTGCTTAAGGCAAGTCCGTCCAGAGAAAGGACGCCGACAAGGGAGCCGTCTCCGGCAAAACGGGGATTTTGGATACCGACCTTCCAGGGCTTCCCATCGGCCTTGACCCCGATGACCTTGGTCGTGCTGCCCATGGTCAAAAGGGCGCTCTCGATTCCGTTATCTCTTAATATATCGGCCGCCCGGTCCAAGGCGTAGCCCTTGGCCACGCCCCCGAGATCTATCTTAGCTCCCTCGGCTTTCAGTCTTACGGCCCGTTTATCCTCGTCCAACTCGATCCCTTCATAGCCGACGAGGGCTACTGCGGCCGCAAGCTCGCTAGGGTCGGCTCGTCTTTTTTCGACAAAGTCCCAGAGATGTTCAATGCTTCCAACCGTCGGATCAAAGGCGCCAAGGCTCTTCCTTGAGACGTCCAAGCTCAAAGAGATCAGCTCAAAGGTGTCAAAAGAGACGCGGACGAATCTTTGGCCGCTGACTTCGTTGATGGCCGCAACTTCGCTCTCTTTGGAGTAGAAGCTCATCAGCTCATCCAGCCTCTTTATCTCGGCAAAAGCCGCGCCCACCCCCTCCTCAACCATCTCCTTGTCGCTTCCGAATGCCTTGATGGTTACGAAGGTGTCCATGAGGACTTCCGTCTTCTCATAGGGGACGCTTTCATAGACGCCCTTTTTAGCAAAGAGGGCTAAGCCTATCAGCAAGACTATCGCTATCATTACCGCGCTTTGTGTTATTGTTTTTCTCTTCATAATTAAATCACCTTGCCATCATATAATAGTTAAGCCCACCTTCTCAATCTTCCATCGTATTGCCCGTACATGAAAGAAGGGGTTATAATCTAATCTCTACCGAAAGGGTTTGATGCAGAATGAAGATAGGCATTCCACAAGCCCTGCTCTACTACAAATACTCTCCTCTGTGGGACGGGTTCTTCTCTGGGCTCGGGGTAGAGGTCGTCTTATCCGGCAAGACCGATAAATCCATCTTGAATCTGGGAGTAAAAGCGGCCGAGAACGAGGCCTGCCTGCCGCTTAAGGTCTTCTACGGGCACGTCTTAAGCTTAAAAGACAAGGTGGACGGCATATTCATCCCCAGGGTTGTCAGCATCGAAAAGGATGCCTACACCTGCCCCAAATTTTTGGGGCTGCCCGATATGATAAGCGCTTTGGACGATGATCTCCCCCAAATAATCTCCTGCACCATAGATCGCAAGCTCGGCCTAAGGGGGGTCGTCTCATCCATCTTTGAGCTCGGCCGCTACTTCACCGATGATGTAGTAAAGATCGGACTCGCCGTCCACAAAGGTTTTAAGTCTCTAAGATCACCCAAGCCCTCTCTCGCTCATCATAATCCCTTGATTAGAGAGGGGCGCCTTTGCGGTCTGAAGGAAGGGCTAAAGATCGGTCTTCTCGGTCATCCCTACAACGTGTTCGACCCCTTCATCAACATGAATATCTTGGATAGATTGGTTGGATCCAAAGTCGAGGTCGTGACGATCGAGACGAACTCGGTCAAGTCGAATATTCGCAAGATCTTGCCGGT
Organism: Actinomycetota bacterium; assembly: GCA_030017835.1. Taxonomy (NCBI): domain Bacteria; kingdom Bacillati; phylum Actinomycetota; species Actinomycetota bacterium. The sequence continues at coordinate 36,492 of JASEGU010000010.1, forward strand.
CGAAAAGGAGCTCTTCTGGACGTATGAAAAGGAAGTCGTCTCGGCGGCTTTGGACTGGATCGATGCCGGCTTAGTCGATGGCATAGTCTACCTCCTCTCCTTCGCTTGCGGGCCTGACTCTCTGGTCCAGATGATAATCGAAGATGAGGCCAAAAAACGGGGGGGCAATATCCCCATCATGTCCATCGTCATAGATGAGCACAGCGGATCGGCCGGCATATTGACCCGGCTGGAGGCTTTTCTCGATATGATAGAGCGAAAGAAGGCGGCCGAGGCGATATGAAGCTGACCTTCCCTCATCTTGGCAACTTAGACATTATCCTTAGCGACCTCTTCACCAGGCTCGGGGTTGAGGTGGTCGTCCCACCGAAGACCTCGCTTAGGACGATCAACCTTGGGGTCAAGCATTCGCCCGAATTCGCCTGCTTTCCGCTGAAGGTTACAGTGGGCAACCTGATAGAGGGCTTGGAGGCAGGGGCCAACCTTGCGGTCATGGCCGGCGGGATCGGCCCCTGCCGGTTCGGTCTATATGCCGAAGTCCAAAGGAGGATGCTCGAATCTTTGGGCAAGGACTTCGAAATGGTGGTCATGAAGCCACTTAGGGTCAGCTATGGCGATTTCCTTGCAGCCTGCGCTAAGCTCGTCCCTAAGAGATCGTTCTTAGAGATCGCCCACCAAGTTAAGATCGCCTGGGCTAAGGCGACGGTCATGGATGAGCTGGAGTGCGAAGTCTTGAAGATGAGATGCTTTGAAAGGTTCTCGGGCGCGACGGATCTTGCCCATTTTAAGGCCGTCCAACTGATAAGGAAGGCAAATTCCGGAACCGAGCTTGAGACGCTCAGAAAAGAGGCGCTGAGGCTACTTAGCTTGGTCGAAAAAGAAGAGACCGAGGGCTTTTTGAAGATAGGTCTGGTCGGCGAGTTCTACGTCGTCTTGGAGCCCTTCGTCAACTTCGACATCGAAAAGACCCTCGGCCAGAAAGGCATATACGTGGAGAGATCGGTCTATCTCACCGATTGGCTGGATCCCTTAAAAAGGAACCGGATCCTTGGGACCAGCCGAAGCGAGTTAGCCCATCTGGCACAGCCATACCTCTCCCACTTCGTTGGCGGGGAGGGTCAGTCGACCGTGGGCCACGTGGTCAAATTTGCCAAAGAGGGTTTTGATGGGGTCATCCAACTTCTCCCCTTCACCTGCATGCCGGAGATAATAGCAAAGAGCGTGCTTGGCAAGGTGGTCAGAGAGATGGATATGCCCGTCTTAACATTGAGCATAGATGAACAGACGGGCCGGGCTGGGATCATGACCAGACTGGAAGCCTTCACCGATCTTCTGAAGAGCAGGAGACTTGAGAGGAGGGCTGTATGATGGTCGGCTATCTTGGGGTCGATGTCGGCTCGGTCAGCACCAACCTGGTTGTCATGGACGGCAAGGAGGAGATGATCGCCTACATATATCGCAGGACGATGGGCGACCCGATCTCAGCCGTCCAGAGCGGTCTGGTCGAATTGGAGAGGCTCCTTCCGCCCGGTCTTAGGATCGAAGCGGCCGGAACGACCGGGAGCGCCCGGGCCTTAAGCGGGGTGATAGTCGGAGCCGACGTAGTCAAGAACGAGATAACCGCCCACGCGGTCGCGGCCTTAAAGATCATCCCGGATGCCAGGACGGTTCTGGAGATAGGCGGTCAGGACTCCAAGATAATCATTCTGCGCGGCGGCATCGTGGTCGATTTCGCCATGAACACCATTTGCGCGGCCGGAACCGGCTCATTTCTCGATCATCAGGCGGGGCGGATTGGCATCGATATCGAGGATTTCGGCGATTACGCCCTCCGCTCCAAAACCCCCGCTCAGATTGCCGGGCGCTGCACGGTCTTTGCCGAATCGGATATGATCCATAAGCAGCAGGTTGGATACCACATCGAGGATATCATCTATGGATTATGCAAATCTCTGGTCAGGAACTATCTCAATAACGTAGCCAAAGGCAAGGAGATAGCCTCGCCGATAATTTTTCAGGGTGGGGTGGCCGCAAATCTTGGAATCAAGAAGGCCTTCGAAGAGGAGCTCGAAGCGGAGGTGATAATTCCCAAATACCACAACGTCATGGGGGCGATCGGGGCGGCACTTCTGGCCAAATCGGCGGCGGAAAAAGAGGGTTTTAAAGGGGAATTTAGGGGCTTTTCGGCCGCCAAGATGGAGTTCAAGACGGTGAGTTTCAATTGCAACGGCTGCTCTAACGGCTGCGAGATAGTCAAGATCTCTAAAGGGGCTGAGACTTTAGCCTGCTGGGGCGGCCGGTGCGGTAAATGGGAAGTCCAAAATGACCGGCCGCCCCAGGCAGTCACACTAACTACCTGATAGTTACTTAGTCGATATCGTTATCGTGATGTTGTTTCCTTCGGCTTCTTCCACAGTATCCTCGCCCAAGACGACCCCGGCCATTCTACTCCCCTTGACCGCCGAATAGGTAATGATCTTGCCCTCGCCGGTATCGGCAGTGAAGGTGCTTTCGATCTTCCAGCCATTGGCCACGAGCTCTTTGTCGTAGAAGCTCTTCATTTGATCGATGGAGTCGTTTGTTAACAAGACGGCCGCAACGGTCTCCAAGTTCTCCTCGCCGGAGATGTTGATGTTGCCGTAAGGGGTCGCCCCCGGATATATCGGCATATCATCCGGCCAATTGGCCGGAAGCTCGGTTCCGGCTCCAAACTCGCCGGTGCCCTGATCGGAGGTTACGGTCACCTTGTCTCCGCCCAAGCCGGTGCTCACATCGATAGCGCCGTCCTCTGTCTGGATGGTCCTCTTGGTGCAACCGGTTAAGGTTAGGATTGTCGTAATAAGGATGAGCGTCAAAAATAAAGCGGTAAACCTCTTCATTTTATCACCTCCTTTTATTGCTTCATTTACTATATTTATAACATATCTGACTTGACTTTTGTTTGACTTGCCGTAAATATATGGGGAGAAACTTTGAAACAGGGAGATACAAGTGTTTGAAATTCTAACCAAAAGAACCATCGGACCAGCAGTTTATCACTATGATATCTCGGCCCCCAATATCGCAAGGAAGGCCAAGCCGGGACAATTCTTAATCCTTCGTATAAATGAAACCGGAGAGCGGATTCCCTTGACCATCTGCGACTATGATGGCTCAAAGGGAACCGTTTCGATAATGTTTCAGGCCATCGGCAAGACGACCAAGGAACTGGCTTATATGGAGGCGGGAGATAGTCTTTCCGATATGGTCGGCCCCTTGGGGAGGCCTTCCGAGATAGAGAGGCTTGGTACGGTCGTCTGCGTGGCCGGCGGAGTCGGGGCGGCCGTCATTTTGCCGATAGCCAAGGCATTGAAAGCGAAGGGAAATGAGATAATCACCATTTTGGGTGCGAGAACGGCTGAACTGCTCGTCTTAGAGGATGAGCTCAAAGCCATCAGCGACGACTTCATCATCACCACGGACGACGGAAGCCGCGGGATCTCTGGCGTCTGTACCGATCCCTTAAGACAGCTCATCGAGAGCGGCAAGAGAGTCGATCGGGTCATCGCCATCGGCCCGGCCATCATGATGAAGTTCGTCTGCAAGACGACCGAGCCCTTCGGGGTCGAGACCGTGGTCAGCCTGAACTCGATCATGGTCGATGGCACGGGCATGTGCGGCTCTTGCCGGGTCACCATTGGCGGTCAGACCAAGTTCTGCTGCGTCGACGGGCCCGATTTTGACGGCCACGAGGTCGATTTCGATGAGCTGATGATCAGGCAAAGGATATATCTGGACGAAGAGAAGGCCTCTTTGGAAAGGTTCGAACGGCAATGTGAAGGCGGTTGCGGCTCGAAAGGTGAACGCAAATGATGGCAAAAGGCGAAAGGCTATCTGCCCGGGAGCAGGATGCCAAAGAGCGGATGGACAATTTCGATGAAGTCTCCTTGGGTTACGATGAGAAGCAGGCGAGGGCGGAAGCCGAGCGCTGCCTGCAGTGTAAAAAACCGGCCTGCGTGGGAGGATGTCCGGTCGGCATCGATATCCCGGCCTTCATAAAGCTTTTGAAGGAAGGCAATCCGGCCGCTGCCATCAAGAAGATCAAGGAGAAGAATAGTCTGCCGGCCGTCTGCGGGCGGGTCTGTCCCCAAGAGAACCAGTGCGAAAAGGAGTGTATCCTGGCCAAGAAGTCCGATCCGATAGCCATCGGTCTTCTAGAGCGGTTTGCAGCCGACTCGGAGCGGAGCCAAGATGTGGCTGCCGGTTCCAAAGTAGAGTCCAAAGGCAAGAAGGTAGCCGTGGTCGGCTCGGGCCCGGCAAGTCTGGTCAGCGCTGGAGATCTGGCCAAACTGGGCTATTCGGTCACCATCTTCGAAGCCCTCCACAAGGCGGGCGGGGTTCTGGTCTACGGTATCCCAGAATTTAGACTGCCCAAAAAAATAGTCGAAGCCGAGATCGATTACGTTAAGGGTCTTGGCGTTGAGATACGGACCAACTTTGTGATCGGAAACACTTTGACGGTCGATGACCTCTTCGAGCAGGGATATGAGGCGGTCTTTATCGGCACCGGGGCTGGCCTTCCCCACTTCTTGGGGATTGAGGGCGAGAATCTAAATGGCGTCTATTCGGCCAACGAATTTCTAACCCGGGTCAATCTGATGAAATCACACCTCTTTCCGGAGCACGATACGCCCATCAAAAGGGGGCACAAGGTGGTCGTAGTCGGTGGCGGCAACGTGGCCATGGACTCGGCAAGAACGGCCAAGCGCCTGGGGGCAAGCGAAGTTTACCTAGTCTATCGCCGAACCGAAGAGGAGATGCCGGCAAGAGCCGAGGAGGCCCACCACGCCAAAGAGGAGGGCATCATATTCAAGACGTTGACGCTGCCCAGAAAGCTGATCGGCGAAAGCGGCTGGCTCAAAGCGATCGAGTGCATAGAGACGACCCTTGGCGAGCCCGACGCGAGTGGCAGGCGCCGCCCCGTCATCAAGGAGGGCTCTAATTTTACCCTCGAGGCCGATGTGGTCATCGCAGCCGTCGGAACAGGGGCTAATCCCCTTCTGCTCAAGGCAACGCCAAAGCTTAAATTGAACCCTAAGGGATATATCGAGGCCGACGAGAAGGGCACGACCAGCATGAAGGGGGTCTTTGCCGGCGGCGACATCATAACCGGCTCGGCAACCGTGATTCTGGCTATGGGAGCCGGCAAGCAAGCGGCCGCCTCGATCGACGAGTATCTATCCGCCAGAGCTTAAAGCTCCCCAGAGACCGCCGGTCTATTGATCGTATGCGATGGGCTCCTTTATTAGGAGCCCTTCTTTTTTCTCTTCCAAATCAGGAGTAATCCCTTGACCGCAAACCCCCCTTATGTTAAATATATGCTTATATTGTTCATAAGTCATATTTATAAGGAGGTGATGGTCTTGGAAGTGGAGGTCGATGCGAGGGGCTTATCCTGTCCGCTCCCCGTCATCAGGACTAAAGAGGCGGTTGAAAAGAATCCGGACGCTGAGATTGTCGTTCTTGTCGATAATCCGGCCGCCAAAGAGAACGTAATCAGGATGGCCGAGAAGACGGGCAGACTGGTCTCGGTCGAAAGTGATGGCCTAGAATTCCGTCTTAATCTTACAAAAGGAGTCAGTTAATGAAGAAGGATAATCTCATGATTTGGTCGGCCGGCGCCGTTATCGGGTTCATTGCCGTCGCCTTGGTGCTCTTTGGTAACCCGATAAATATGGGTTTTTGCACCGCCTGCTTCGAGCGGGATATCGCGGGCGCCCTCGGTCTTCACCGGGCGGCCCCGGTTCAATACATCCGGCCCGAGATAATCGGTATCGTATTTGGGGCGCTCTTTGCGAGTCTCATCGGCAAGGAGTTCAAGGCCGAGGGTGGTTCCTCGACGCTCACCAGGTTCATCCTTGGCATCTTTGTGATGATCGGGGCCCTTGTCTTTCTGGGCTGCCCTCTTAGGATGATGATTCGCCTTGGCGGCGGCGATCTAAACGCCCTCATCGGTCTAATCGGTTTCGTTGCCGGAGTTGCCATCGGCGTATACTTCTTGAAGAAGGGCTTCGACCTTGGCCGCACCCAGGTTCAGACCAGAATAAACGGCTTCATCCTCCCTTCAATAATGGCCATCATGCTCCTCCTTCTCATCTTTAAGCCCATGTTCAATCCGGCGGCCGGTGGGCCCGTCTTTTTTAGCAAGGAAGGGCCGGCCGCCCAGCACGCTTCCATCATCCTCTCGATTGGCGCGGGGCTACTCGTCGGCTATCTGGCTCAAAAGAGTAGGCTCTGCATGGCCGGCGGGGTTAGGGATATAGTATTGATTAAGGATTGGCATCTGGCCAAGGGTTCACTTGCCATATTGCTTGCCGTCTTTTTGGGCAATATCGCCGTTCAAGTTCTGGGGGTCAATGGGGTCAATGCTCCGGCCTTCAATCTTGGATTTGCCGGCCAACCCGTCGCCCATGGTGAATACCTCTGGAATTTCCTTGGCTTAGGTCTGGTCGGTTTTGCCTCGGCCCTTCTGGGCGGCTGTCCGCTGCGTCAGCTAGTCCTTTCGGGTGGCGGCAACTCCGATTCGGCCATGACCGTCCTTGGCATGATATTTGGCGCGGCCATCTCGCACAACTTCATGCTGGCTGCTTCCCCGAGCGGCGTTCCCATCTTTGCCAAGTATGCCGTCATCATCGCCCTGCTGCTTACCGCCGTGATCGGCTTCATGAATATGGAGAAGGTCTAGAACAACTCTGTGAAGTTGAGACGGTAATGGGTTTTTAAGATTTTAAGTTTAAAGGGCGGCCCAAGATATGATATTTTAAGCTTACTTCTTGGGCCGCCCCATTCCTTTACCTGGCTCAGGCGAAGTCCCTTTAGTCGCTAAGGAGGAGGCTTATCCATGTTTGAGATCGATGCCAGAGGTTTTTCCCGTTCCGAGCCGGTCATTTTGGTCAAGAAGGCCATAGAAGACGGAGAGGAGATTATCGAGGTCAAGGTGAGGGGAGACTTTGCCAGAGACAATGTCATCCGGATGGCCGAAAGTCTTGGCTGCTCGACCAGCCAAGAGGAGATGGAAGGCCACTTCTTGGTGAGAATAGAGGCTGGACAAGGTCGCAAAATCCGGCTCTCCCGTTCTCGATGGTCTAAAAGAGCTTGAATCTTTGGGAGCCGAGGTCCTCTCCTGTGGGACCTGTCTCGACTATTACGGTCTGAAGGAAGACCTGGTGGTGGGCAAGATATCCAACATGTATGACACCACCGAATCATTCAAGAAGGCTGAGAAGATACTATCCATTTAAGGGCTTAAGATGAACATCTACTTCGATAACGCTGCAACCTCATATCCCAAACCACAGGCCGTTTCCGCCGCCGTGGCCGACTTCTTTGAGAACATAGGGGCCAATCCGGGCCGCTCCGGCCATCGCCTCTCGGTTGAGGCGGCAAGATCGATATATCTTGCCAAAGAGGCCATGGCCACTATCCTTGGGGTCACCGATCCTTTGCGGATCATCTTCACCCATAATGCCACCTACGCGATAAATATGGCCCTCTTTGGACTCCTCAAGGCCGGCGATCACGTCATCACGAGCAGCATGGAGCACAATTCGGTCGCCCGTCCTCTGCGCCATCTGGAGAGTTTAGGAGTCGAGCTGACCATAATACCGGCCGATCCCAAAACCTCCCTCATCGATCCGGCCGACTTCAAGGCGGCCTTAAGGCCGAGCACCAAGCTGATATCGCTAGTCCACGCCTCCAACGTGACCGGGGCCGTCATGGACATCGAAGGCGTCGGAGAGATAGCGAGTGAGGCTGGCGCAATCTTTATGGTCGATGCAGCTCAGACTGCCGGAGTGATAGAAATAGACGTAGATAAGATGAAGATAGATATCCTCGCCTTCACCGGCCATAAATCGCTCTTTGGCCCCCAAGGAACGGGCGGTCTGTATATCGGGGAGGGGGTCGAAATCTCCCCCCTTATCTTTGGCGGGACGGGAAGCGCTTCTGAGAGCGATATTCAGCCGGATTTTCTCCCCGACTCATTGGAGAGCGGAACCCCAAATACCCATGGACTCGTTGGGCTGCTGGCCGGAGCCGAGTTTATACTGGATCAAGGGGTCGGCAAGGTAAGGGCTCACGAACTAAAACTTATTGGGATGATGGGAGAAGGTCTTGCCAAGATTGAGGGGCTGACCCAGCCGGTTAAAATAGCGGACGAGGCGCGCCTTCCCATCTTCTCCTTCAATCTAGAAGGCCTTTCGGCCTCTAAGGTCGGCTACATTTTAGATAGCGAGCACGATATCATGGTGCGAGTCGGACTCCACTGCTCTCCCTGGGCTCACTTGACCATCGGGACCCATCCGCATGGCACGGTTAGGGCCAGCCTCAGCTATTTGAACACCGAGGCCGAGGTGGAGGCGTTTTTCGACGCTCTTATCGCCATCTCAAAGAGGGGGTAATGCTCTCTTGAAGGGTCACTCAATAATCACCTTTTATTCAACACATCATGCCCTCAAGGCCGAGCGAATTTTGAAGGAAAAGATAGAAGTCGTGGTGGTTCCGGTCCCCCGCTCCATCAGTGCAAATTGCGGGATCGCCTTGAAGATAGCACCCGAAAGTGAAGAGGAGGCCAGGGTGGTCCTGAAAGAGGGAAGAGTCCCCTTCGAGGCTATCTGGCTCGAGCCGAATTCATAGAGAGGGGCTCAGAATCACAAACGGCAAAGGGTTTTTAAACCAAGCCGGCCGGAGTGACTAAGCAGCTTTAAACATGGTGATTCCTACCTAACTGGTACTGTGATATGATACCTTTATGCTTGATAACCA